>NZ_JACHHY010000033.1 GCF_014202905.1 Chitinivorax tropicus
AGAGGAAAGTGCGATATGAGGGGATGGTGCATCCCCAAACGACAGTACGTCGTCCAGGGGCCGGCAGACACTGCCCACAGCCAGCCGGCAGACCCTTCGTGCTTTGTGATGGTAGGTTGCTCTGGGCCGTATTGTTGCAGATCAGACCAATGCCTTACCGGTAGGGCGGCTTCAACTCAAAATAGCCCACGGCGGAAATCGGAAACGGCTTGTTGCAGTTCCTGTTCGGTATTCATCACGAAAGGGCCCCATTGTGCGATGGGCTCGTTGAGTGGTTGGCCTGCGATGAGCAATACCCCTGATGGTTTGGTGCTGCTGAGTAGTACGCCATCACAGTCCAGGTCGGTTTCCAGTATCCCCATCTGTCGTTCTTGGAGGGATTGTCCTGAATTGCCGATGTTGATCTCACCTTGATAGACATAGACAAATGCGTTGTGATCTGAGGGAAGCGGGCAGGCAAGCTGGCTGTTGGCGGGCAATTGAATGTCCAGGTAGATGGGCTTGCTCACCTCGCGCCGTATTGCGCCGGCCAGTCCGGCGAATTCGCCAGCGATGATCTTGATCTGGTTTCCCTGTGGGTCTTGGTGGACAGGGATGGCGGTTGCCGGGATGTCACGATAGCTGGGGGGGATCATTTTGTCCCGGGCCGGTAGATTCAACCAAAGCTGAAACCCCTGCATCAGGCCGTTTTCCTGCTCGGGCAACTCGGAATGGACAATGCCACGCCCGGCGATCATCCATTGCACGCCACCAGCATCGAGCAAGCCCTCGTGACCTGCATTGTCGCGGTGGCGCATTTTGCCGGAAAGCATGTAGGTGATGGTCTCGAAACCCCGGTGTGGGTGGTCGGGAAAGCCTGCCAGATAGTCATCTGGGTTGTCTGAATGGAAATAGTCGAGCATCAGAAAGGGGTCAAGGCGGCGTTGCAGATCCTGCGTCAATACGCGCTGTAATTTGACCCCAGCCCCGTCGGAGGTGGCTATGCCTTGGATCACACGTTCGAGTTGTCGGGAAGATTGAATTGGTTTGATCATGTTGAGTGTATCCATTGCGTTCCTCCACTGTTCGAGGGTGTGAGGTATGTTGTCGTATAGGCGAAATTCTAGGTGGCTGGCTCAGTATTGAAAGCGGAATGATCCGTTTTGATCAGTCAGAATTATTGATTGAGGTGGCGTTGCCGCATGTGCTCCACTACTTGTCGCTGGAGCTGTTTTGCCACAGCTGTGTCTACCACGGTGCTGCGTAGGGGAGGGGTGTCATCGGGTGATGAGTACCAGACAGAGATCGGCTTGGGGCAAGTGGGTGGGAGCGGTTAAAATAGCATGACAACAGTACATGAAGCGGCGCAGGGCAAGACGTGCTTTTGCACTTGTCCTGATTGCTTGCCGCTCGGCTTTCAGATAGATCGGATCAGACCATGCTTTACCTTTCCACCAGCGCTCAAGACATCCATACCGCTGTTGAATTGCTTCAATCAGGCCAGCAAGTGGCTTTGCCGACAGAAACGGTGTATGGATTGGCTGCTGATGCCAGCAATCCACAGGCCGTTCGCGGTATTTTCGAGGCGAAGGGGCGCCCGGCTGATCATCCTTTGATTGTGCATCTGGCAACTGCTGAGTGGATGTCTTTGTGGGCATCACATGTGCCAGAGATTGCCTGGCGATTGGCAGAAGTGTTCTGGCCAGGGCCGTTGACATTGGTGTTGCCGGTGGCCAGCACCGTTACGCCATTGGTGACCGGGGGGCAGCCGACTGTGGCGCTGCGTGTCCCAGCGCATCCAGTCATGCAGGCGGTGCTCAAGCAGTTGGGAAAAGGGCTGGCCGCGCCATCAGCCAATCCATTCGGGCAGATCAGCCCGACCACTGCGGCGCATGTCCGCCGTCATTTGCAGGGGCGGATTGCGGCTGTGGTCGATGGTGGGCCTTGTGGGGTGGGGATTGAATCGACGATTCTGGATTTGAGTGGCGAGCGGCCTACCATTCTGCGGCCTGGGGCTATTACCGCTGACATGCTCAAGCCTTATCTGCAGGTGGTGGATAAACCTGCCGTTGATGCGCCCCGGGTGCCAGGCAGTCTTGCGTCCCATTACGCGCCGCGTACGCCTTGCTTTCGGATTGCACCGGACTTTGATCATCAACCGATGCCTGGGCAGCAGATCGGGGTGCTGGCCATGTCGCCGCCGAGCTGGCCGATCGCGCATTTCTGGCAGATGCCTGCTGAGCCTGAGGCCTATGCCCAAGCGCTCTATGCCATGTTGCACGAGGCTGACTCTGCCGGGTGTGATGCTTTGTTCATTGTGCTGCCGCCGCAGACACCTGCTTGGTTGGCAGTGCTGGACCGGGTGAATCGGGCGACGCGGGAATTCAGCTGAGCAGGTTTGGGTGGCGTGGCAGGCGCTCTGGAGTAAGGGCCTGCCATGAAGCCACGCCAATGGTGCTTAGTGCTGGGCTTGATTGGTCTGGTGCGAGTCCAGCGTGCAGAAGCGGTTGATATCGTTGGGATTGCGCTGGAAGAACAAAGTCAGCCAGCTGTCCCCCAGTGCGAAGAGCCAGAATACGAAGAAACCAAGCGAATAGGTGGCAACACGGTACTCGGCAAGCGAGGTGCCGAAGATCACCAGGTCGGCAGGGTCAAGAAAGGTGAAGAACAAGATGGTCATGATGCCAGCGACCAGAAAAGACGGCCACAAGACGGATATTGCCTTTTGCATGCAGTTTTCTCCTCATGATTTTTATGATGAATTGCATGCGACATAACCAATATGTGAAAACAACAGGCTATTGATTTGCCGCTGTTTTTAGAGTTATGGCTTTATCTTGATCGCTCTGCCATACACCTGTCAAGCGCCAGCGTTGTCCGGGGTCTTCCAGGCTGACATACCATTTTCCGTGCATGGCTTTGGGCAGGCTGACCTGGTATGTGTCACCTTCTGTCCGCTTGGCCGCCAGGCTCATATCCTGGCCGGCCAGGGTGGGGTGGGTGAGTTTGATCACCAGCTCACCAGGGCGTTGCATTTTGCTATTGCCGGTCACGATCATGCGCAATTGTGAATCATTTGCGCCGAGCATGATGTCCGCTCTGGCGTCGACATCATGCGCAATCTGATCACGGGCGATGTCGCGATTGATTTCCTTGCCTTGTTTGTAATAGTCATCAACGACAAGTGCATCATTGTGTTTGACCGCGAGCCAGGCGGTGATGAAGCCCGCCACGACCACGACGGCGGGGCCAGCCATCAGCAACCAGGGGGCGGCATATCGGTACCAAGGTTTGTCCTGCTTTGACTGCATGGTGTGTCTTTCATTGTCCGGTGATGAAACTGCTTTGATGCTCGACGGCAACGCTGGCGTCGTCTGTGGCCTGCACACGGAAGGTGACCGTCTTGGAGCCGATGCTGGCTTGCGCCTTGTCGATCTGCACGCTGACGGGAACTGAATATGTGCTGGCTGCAGGTACTTCGACCTGTTGATCGCCTATCAGTTTCAATGTGGGGATGCCGGTAGCGCTGATCTGATACCGCCGGGGTGATTCAGATGTGTTGATCAGTTGTAGCTGGTAGAGGTTTTCCAGTTTGTCGTCGTCGGTCTGGCGCACCATGGTGGTGCGGTCGCGGATGACATTCAGCTTGATGGGCTTGCGCAAGGCCAGCGTGACGACCATGGCAATGGCGACAATCAGGATGGCCAGCGTATACATGACCACGCGGGGGCGTTTCAGGCGTTTCCAGAAATCCTTGTCTGGGTACTTGCCCTCCATGGCATTTTCGGTGGTGTAACGAATCAACCCGCGTGGGTAATTCATCTTGTCCATGACCTGATCACAGGCGTCAATACAGGCTGCACAGCCGATGCACTCATACTGAAGGCCGTTACGGATATCGATACCTGTCGGGCAGACCTGGACACAGATGCCACAATTGATGCAGTCGCCCAGCCCCTCCGCTTTGTGATCGGATTTCTTGCTACGTGAGCCACGCGGCTCGCCACGGGTAGCGTCATACGAGATGACCAGCGTGTCTTGATCGAACATGGCACTTTGAAAGCGGGCGTAAGGGCACATGTATTTGCAGACCTGTTCGCGCATGAACCCCGCGTTGCCATAGGTGGCGAAGGCATAGAAGCCGATCCAGAACGCCTCCCAGGAGCCCAGCGTCCAGTGCCAGACCTCAGACCACAGGAGGCGGATCGGGGTGAAAAAACCGACGAAAGTGAAACCCGTCCACAGGGCAAGTGCGATCCATATCAGATGTTTGCCGCCCCGGCGGCCCAGTTTTTCAAGTGACATGGGTGAATCATCGAGCTTACGGCGTTTGACATGGTCGCCTTCGATCCAATGTTCAATCCAGAGGAACAGCTCGGTGTATACGGTCTGAGGGCAGGCATAGCCACACCAAAGGCGGCCCGCGATGGTGGTCCACCAGAAAAGAGCAAAGGCACAGAGGGTCAATAAGCCGGCGAGCAGGACAAAGTCTTGTGGCCAGAACACCACGCCGAATACATAGAATTTACGATTGGCCAGGTCGAACAGCATGGCTTGGCGGTCATTCCAGCTCAACCAGGGGACACCGTAGAAGAACAATTGCGTGATGATCACCATGGCCACCCGCCAATTGTTGAAAAGACCAGATACCCAACGTGGGTGGATCTTCTTACGGACTTCATACAGCTCGATGACCTCCTCGGCCTTTTGCTGCTCGGTGCTGACAACCTTGATCGGGATGTTTTTGAGACGGTCGCCCATGACGGTTTCCCTGGCTTTTGACGAGATGAAGGGGTGAGGCATTCCAATTGACACTGCATTCGGTCATGCAGGTGATCAATGCAAATTGGAATCGGATCACGTAGCCCGGCTTTGCACCGGTGGTGAGGGCGAGGTACAGGCTGGGGCCTGTACCTCGTGTTGCATTACTTGCTGGCGGTTTGCGGGTTATTGCTCAAACCATAGACATAGGAAGCCAGCAGGTGGACCTTAGCCTCACCCAGGAAGTCCTTCCAGGGTGGCATGACGCCATTGCGACCATTGGTGATGGTTTCGATGATTGATTGCTGGATGGCATCCGGCTTGGTCTGCGACGAAGAATACAGCCAGACCTTGTCAGTCAGATTGGGCGCACCCATCGCTTGGTTACCCTTGCCATCCGGGCCATGGCAGGCGGCGCAGATGGTGGTGAAGGTTTCCTTACCACGGACTGCACGGTCTGCATTGTGGGGCAGGGCGGACAAAGACATGACGTAGTTGGCGACATCCTTCACGCCATCCTCACCCAGTGCGGCGCCAAATGCAGGCATCGCCCCTTTACGGCCACCCAGGATGGTTTCCTGGATCTTCTCTGGCTCGCCACCATACAACCAGTCATGATCGGTCAGGTTGGGGAAGCCTTTGGCGCCTTTTGCATCAGCGCCGTGGCATTGCACACAGTAGGTACCGAACAGGCGTTGGCCCATCTGGCGGGCCTCCGGATCAGCAGCGACCTGCTTGATGTCCATCTTCAGATACTTGTCATAGATGGCCTGATAGCGTGCTTCTGCTGTTTTGCGTTCAGCCTCGTATTGGCCAACCGATGTCCATTGTTTGGTGCCTGAATAGACGCCCAAGCCAGGATACAAAGCCAGGTAGACCACGCCGAAGATCAGGGTCAGCCAGAACAAACCCATCCACCATTTCGGCATTGGGTTGTTGTACTCCTCCAGATCACCATCCCATACGTGACCGCAGGTCTCGACTTTTTCTCCGGCGGCTTTGCGCTTGATGCGTTGGGACAGCAGCAGGTAAGCCATGCCGATGATGCCGCCGATGACGATGGCGGCAACATAGTAGCCCCAAAAACCACTCACGAAATCTTGATTCATCTTTTCACTCCGCTAATGCGTTGCCGAGTCCGGTGCCGATCAATGTTGACCATGTGGCCGGTCGTCATCTTCGACGATCTGCCTTGCCGCATCTTCATAGGGCTTTTTGTTGTGGCGGCTGAATGCCCAGACCACGATGGCTAGAAAGATGGCCAGTGATACAACGGTAAAAAGGGAGTTGAACTCGGACAACGTCATGGCTGTTACCTCTGGTTCTTCAATGCCAAGCCCAGGCCTTGCAGGTAGGCGATCAGGGCGTCCATTTCGGTTTTGCCTTGGGCGGCTTCCACGGCACCTTTGATGTCCTCATCGGTGTAAGGAACGCCAACCTTGCGCAATGCCTGCATCTTGGCTGGCAGGCTGGCTGCATCAACCGGGTTGCGGGCTAACCAGGGGAAGCCGGGCATGTTGGATTCCGGCACGACATCACGCGGATTGATCAGGTGGACGCGATGCCAGTCATCGGAGTAACGGCCACCGACACGCGCCAGATCCGGTCCGGTACGCTTCGAGCCCCATTGGAAGGGGTGGTCGTAGACTGACTCGCCGGCCACCGAGTAGTGGCCATAGCGTTCAGTTTCAGCCCGGAAGGGGCGGATCATCTGGGAGTGACAGCCATAACAGCCTTCACGGATATAGATGTCACGGCCCGCCAGCTGCAGTGCGGGGTAGGGTTTGACACCCTCGATGGGCTGGGTGGTCGATTTCGAGAAGAACAGCGGTACGATTTCGACCAGCCCGCCAAAGCTCACCACCAGGAGCGTGAATACGATCAGCGCCAGGGTGTTTTCTTCGATCAGCTTTTGAATTTTTTCCATGATTCGTTTTCCTGCTTAGGCGTGAGCATGGGCAACCGGAGCCGGGATGTCGGCTTCGACAGGTTTACCCTGAGCAACGGTTTTGAAGACGTTGTATGCCATCACCAGCATGCCGGACAGGTACAGGAAACCACCCAGGAAGCGGATAGCCAGATACGGGTATTTGGATGCGACGATCTGTGCGAACGTGTAGGTCAGCGTGCCATCTGGGTTGGCAGCGCGCCACATGATGCCTTCCATCACGCCGGAGATCCACATGGAAGCGATATACAGCACCACGCCGATGGTGGCCATCCAGAAGTGGGTTTCGATCAGCTTGATGGAGTGCATCTGCTCACGACCGAACAGGCGTGGCACCAGATAGTAGATCGAGCCGATGGAGATCATGGCAACCCAGCCCAGTGCACCAGAGTGGACGTGGCCGATGGTCCAGTCAGTGTAGTGACTCAGTGCATTCACGGTCTTGATCGACATCATCGGGCCTTCGAAGGTGGACATGCCATAGAAGGACAGGGCGGTGATCAGAAATTTCAAGATCGGGTCAGTGCGCAGCTTATGCCATGCGCCAGACAGGGTCATGATGCCGTTGATCATGCCACCCCAGCTGGGTGCCAGCAGGATCAGTGAGAACACCATGCCGATGGATTGCGTCCAGTCTGGCAGGGCGGTGTAATGCAAGTGGTGCGGACCCGCCCACATATAGGTGAAGATCAGTGCCCAGAAGTGGACGACTGAAAGGCGATAGGAGTAGACCGGGCGACCGACCTGCTTGGGGATGAAGTAATACATCATGCCCAGGAAGCCAGCCGTCAGGAAGAAGCCCACCGCGTTGTGGCCATACCACCATTGCACCATGGCATCAGCGGCACCTGCGTACACAGAGTAGGATTTGGTCAGGCTGACCGGGATGGCCATGCTGTTGACGACGTGCAACAGCGCGACTGTCAGGATGAAGCCGCCGTAGAACCAGTTGGCAACATAGATGTGCTTGATCTTACGCTTGGTCAGAGTGCCAAAGAAGACGATGGCGTAGGAAACCCAGACAACCGTGATCAGCAGATCGATCGGCCATTCCAGCTCAGCATATTCCTTGCCGGAGGTCATGCCTGCGGGCAGGGTCAATACGGCCAATACAATGACCAGTTGCCAGCCCCAGAAGGTGAGGGCAGCCAACTTGTCTGAGAACAGACGGGTGTGACAGGTGCGTTGAACCACATAATAGGACGTGGCAAACAAAGCACATCCGCCAAAAGCAAAAATAACCGCATTGGTGTGCAAAGGACGTAAGCGACTATAGGTCAGCCATGGCGTATCGAAGTTGAGTGCGGGCCAAACCAGCTGCGCCGCAATCAAAACCCCAACCGCCATGCCTACAATCCCCCAGACGACCGCCATGATGGCGAACTGCCGCACCACTTTATAGTTGTACGTGGACTGCGATTGCATGGACTTCTCCCAGTGTTGCGTAAAAACGTGCGTATCTCATGATGCACAGGCGGTCATGCTAGCCTGCGCAACACATGTGATTCTTGATTTGGGTCAAAGGGTATATGTGCGTGCTGCAATGCGGCGGAAACGTGCATTGCAACATAAACAAACGATTATACATCACTTCTCCTTCTCGGGCTCGCTCTGGGGCTTGTCGTCGTCCATGATGATGCGGTGGGCGGGGCCTTCCAGGTCATCAAGCTGTCCGTTTTGGATTGTCCACCAGAACAGGCCGGCAATCAGTAGAACCAGTACGACGCTCAATGGTATGAGTAAGTATAGGATTTCCACGAATTTTCGCTTTCGGCTTAATGGGTTGGCGTTATTGAGAGTGTTTGTGGGTTGCGCTGGAGCCGGGCGGTGACATCCGATTGGGTGGGTGTGGTCGGCAATTTCATTGCTCGACCCTGTTGTATTCAATGTACATCGTCACGGGATCGGGTGCTTAACAGGCGCAACGCATTGCTGACCACCAGCAATGAGCTACCCGCCATGCCCAGACTCGCGATCCAGGGTGTGATCAAGCCTGTCATGGCAGCTGGTAGCGCCACCAGGTTGTACAGCAAAGACCACCACAGATTTTGTCGGACGATCTGTTTGCAGCGCTTGGCGATATCGATGGCTTGATGCAACGCAGCGAGCTGGTCATTGATCAGAATCATATCGGCAGATGCACGCGCAACATCGGTGCCACTACCGAGTGCGATCGATATCTGGGCTGCACCCAGCACTGGCGCATCATTCACGCCATCGCCGATCATGGCCACCACGCCGCCTTGTTGTTGCAGGTGCGACAGCGCATCCAGCTTGCCTTGCGGCGTCAAGGCGCCCTGTGCTTCCGGGATGCCGAGCTGTCGGGCTAGCTCGGTCACCGGCTGGATGGCATCGCCACTGAGCAGAATGCATTGTTTTCCTTGCGAGGTCAGGCTTCGGATCAATTGATCCGCATCGGGTCTGACCGCGTCGCCCAGCTCGAAGCGGGCCAGCCATTGGCCGGCCCTGCCCAGGTAGACAGGCGTACTATCCGCCTGCTCTGCGTCGCTTAGAGCAAGTGGGTGGCCGACAAGTTCAGCCACATAATGTGCGCGACCGATCCGGTAAGGCGTGCCGGCAATGTGGCCTTGAATGCCTTGGCCTGTCTCGGCCAGGGTGTCGGTGACAACAGGCAGGTCGTCGATGCCCTCACAGAGCGCCCGTGCAATGGGATGCTCGGATTGCTGCTCCAGCGCGGCGGCGAGCTGATGCAGTGTGGGTGGATCAATGGATGCCAAGGGTTGGATCAGCCGTAGTTTCATACGGCCAAAAGTCAGGGTGCCGGTCTTGTCGAAAACGAAGTGGGTCGCGTTGGCGAGGGTTTCCAGCGCGTGCCCACGGGTGACCAGCAACCCCAGCCGGGACAGCGCGCCGGTTGCGGCGGCCAGCGCTGCCGGTGTGGCCAGCGACAGCGCACAGGGGCAGCTGATGACCAGCACGGCTATGGTGATCCACAGCGCCCGCGAAGGATCGATCCAGTGCCAGGCCAGATAGGTTGCGGCGGCGACCACCAATAGCGCGGCGACAAACCAAGCGGAAATGCGGTCCGCCAACATGGCGAGCCGTGGTTTTTGCGACATGGCCCGATCCAGAAGCCGCACAATGGCCGCCAGCGTGCTGTCCTGTCCTACCCGATCCACACGAAGAATCAATGGGCTGTTGATATTGGTGGCCCCGCCAACGACATGATCGCCCACCTGTTTAGCAATGGCGCGGCTTTCTCCAGACATCAGAGATTCGTCGATCCCTGATTCTCCTTCCAGGATGGTGCCATCTGCTGGGATGGTTTCACCGGGCTTCACCAGCAGGATGGTGCCGGGTGTCAGGTTAGCGACCACGGTTTCCTGCGGCTGCCTGTTGTTGGGGTAGTCGGGTAGGGCATGGGCGAAAGCCGGGATCAGCTTCACCAGGGAATCCACCGCAGCCCCTGCTTTGCGGCGGGCAAGGAATTCCAGATATCGGCCCCCCAGCAGCAGGAAGACAAACATCGACACCGAATCGAAATAGACTTCGCCATGGCCTTGCCACAGTGCCCAGCAGCTGGCGAAGAAGGCGATCAAGACCCCCAGCGTGACGGGTACATCCATGCCAACCCGTCTGGCCCGCAGGTCATTCAGGGTGCCGCGATAGAACGGAATGGCGGAGTAGATGACGGTCGGGATGGTCAGCGCCAGGCTGGCCCAGCGCAGCAACTGCTCGTCATTGGTGGTCATGTCGCCGTTGGCCAGATAGGCAGGCACGGCATACATCATGACCTGCATCATCGACAACCCTGCGATCCACAACCTGGCCAGCGCGCTTTTTCGTTCTTTCTGCGCGAGCCGCTCCTGCCGTTCGGCATCAAAAGGATGGGCACGGTAGCCGATATCCGTGATGGCCTGCAGGATGTGGCTGAGGCGGGTCTGGCGGTCATCCCACCGGATGCGGGCACGGTGGGTGGCGTAATTGATATCGACGGACAGTACGCCTGGCTGGCGGGTCAGGTGCGTTTCATTCAGCCAGACGCAGGCGGCACAGGTGATTCCTTCCAGAATCAGCGCCGCTTCACGGATGTGTGCGCTTTCGGTGTGGACAAAGCTGCGCTGGATGTCGGGTGAATCATACAGCTTGATCTGCTGCAGTACCTCATCTGGCAAAGGCTCGACCTTGCCTGCCTCGATGTTGCGGTGGCGGTAGTAATCGCCCAGTCCGTTGTCGATGATGGTTTGTGCGACAGCCTGACAGCCTGCACAACAGGCTGGGTGGGCGGATTGATCCAGCTGGATTGAAAAACGGCTACCTTCGGGGACTGGCAGGCCGCAGTGAAAGCAGGCGGGCTCAGATGTTGCGGTGCGATAATTCATGGCCGAATTGTAATCGAATTCGGTGCTTATCGTCTGATCAATGTCAATTGTGCGACTTCGTATGTATGGTGCCACGCCGTATCACCTATAATGTAGAGCCATCATTCCAGAGAATCTGATTCAAGGTGCCAACGTGGGGATAACTGAACGTCGTCAGCGCGAGAAAGAAGCGCTATCACAGAAAATAATTGATGCAGCAAGGGAGATCTTCATCCGAGAAGGATATAACGCTGTCACCATGCGTCGTATCGCCGACAAGATCGAGTATTCCGCCACAGCCATCTATAGCCATTTCAAAGACAAAGACAGCTTGCTGCGCGCCATCACCGCAGCGGACTTTCGTGCCATGACCGAAAGCCTGCATGAGTTGGGCAATGTCAGTGACCCCATTGAAAAGCTGCGCCTGATGGCTCATGCCTATGTGGAATTTGGCGTGACCCATCCCAATCAGTATCGATTGATCTTCATGACCCGCCAGCCGCATTACTCGACCAGGGTGGCGGAGGAGTTGCATGGAGATCCGGAGCAGGACCCTTATGCTTGGGTCATTCATATTTTGAAGGAGTCGATCCGCGCTGGGAATCTGAAGTGTTCGGAGCAGGATCTTGATCTGCTCGCCCAGACGCTATGGAGTGCGTTTCATGGCCTGGTATCGCTGCATATCTCATTGGGCGAGGAGCCCTGGGTGGAGTGGACGCCAGTCAAGGCGCGTGTGGACGCCATGTTCGAGATGCTGCTGACGGGAATGCTGGCACGCCGGGGCTGAGTGTAAACAGAAAACGCCCGGTGATGAAACCGGGCGCTTGGATTGCGGGTCGCCTTCAGGTGGTCGTCAGATGACGAACAGGTCAACGAATTCGTTGACGGATGTCGCCTCCAGCTTGGCCTGGTCAGCAGTCAACGCCAGAATGGCGGCCTGCTGTTTGGCCGGGAAGCGCCGGGCCAGATTGGTTCTGAATTTGGCTTCGAGCACGGGGATGCCCTCTGCGCGGCGGCGGCGATGGCCAATCGGGTATTCGACTTCGATGTTGTCGGTTTTGCTGCCGTCACGGAAGAAGATCTGCATCGAGTTGGCGATCGAGCGTTTTTCAGGATCAAGATAATCCTTGGTATAGCGTGGGTCTTCCACGCAGACCATCTTGTCGCGAAGCGCATCGATGCGTGGGTCGGCGGCCACCTCGTCTTCATAGTCAGCTGCGGTCAGGTTACCCTTGATCAAGCCGATTGCGGTCATGTACTGGATACAATGGTCGCGGTCGGCTGGGTTGTTGAGCGGGCCTTTCTTGTCGATGATGCGGATGGCGGACTCGTGGGTGGTGATGACTACTTTTTCGACATCGTCCAGGCGATCCTTGATCTGCGGATGCAGCTTGAGCGCGCATTCCACGGCGGTCTGGGCGTGGAATTCAGCTGGGAAGCTAATCTTGAACAGTACATGCTCCATCACGTAGCTGCTATAAGGGCGCTGGAACTTGAATTCATTGCCCTTGAACAGCACATCGTAAAAGCCCCAGGTCTTCGCAGTCAGCACGCTGGGGTAGCCCATCTCACCTTTGAGTGTAAACAATGCCAGCCGTACTGCGCGACTGGTGGCGTCACCCGCTGCCCAGCTCTTGCGTGAGCCGGTGTTGGGGGCATGGCGGTATGTGCGCATGGCCTGACCATCGACAAAGGCTTGTGACACAGCGTTGATGATCTCTTCGCGGGTGCCGCCCATCAAGTGGGTGCATACGGCAGCCGAGGCGACTTTGACCAGGATCACATGATCGATGCCGACTCGGTTGAAGCTGTTTTCAAGCGCCAAGCAGCCCTGGATCTCATGGGCCTTGATCATGGCGGTCAGCACGTCCTTCATGGTCAATGGCGCTTTGCCATTGGCCACGCGGGTGCGGCTGATCCAATCAGCGGTGGCCAGGATGCCGCCCAGGTTGTCCGATGGGTGGCCCCATTCCGCAGCCAGCCATGTGTCATTGAAATCTAGCCAGCGGATCATTGCGCCGATGTTGAAGGCAGCCTGAATTGGGTCCAGCTGGAATTGGGTGCCAGGCACCTTGGCGCCATTGGGAACGACCGTGCCAGGGACAACGGGGCCAAGCAATTTGGTGCAGGCGGGGTAATCCAGCGCCTCCAGGCCGCAGCCCAGCGTGTCGATCAGACACAGGCGGGCGGTGTTATAGGCCTCGGATGAATTGATGACCGTGTCGGCGACGTAGTTGGCGATATCAACCAACACCTGATCGGGATCAGGACGGACGTTCGAAATGTGGGCGGACATGTGCGTGGTTCCTTTATCTGAGCATTGATCAATCAAGCAATGCTTCGATCTCCTCTGTCAGCCGATCTGCGAAGAAGGGTGTCTTGGCCTTGGCAATGGCCTTGCGGAAATCTTCCATCAGGCCACGGAGCTCGCGAGCATTGCTACAGCGGTCAACCTTCAGGGTGAAGAACATGGCTTTCAGTCCAAGGTGCTTGGCGGCGGCCTCGCTCATCATCTGCGCCGCTTCCTGAAAGCGTTCGAACCCTGCTGGTGTACTGGGCTCGACGGCAACGGGCACCTCGCGTCTTTCAACTCTGGCCGGGATCGGGGCGGGAGCCGGGGGCGGCGTGCCTGTCCGGATGGTTGGCATGACGATTCTGGGTGTGGGCGGCGTTTCCCTGACAATCAGGCCCATGGCCAGAAGCTTGTCGAGGCTGTCCGCTGGCGCACCCAGAGACAAGGCAAGCTGCATCAGTTCAGATGCTCGCTTTTTGCCGTCGATTTGTAACAGTAAAGTGCGCAAGCGCCCATTGAGATTCGGATAAAGGCTGCGATCCAGCACCGCTTCTTGTCCTGCATCCGTTTTGATCAAGATTGCATTCGACATCGGTAGTTACTCCCTTCTCCACGTATTTTTATACTCAGTGCTTTAATGCACTGATGTAACGCGAGATTAGCACAAACCGGATTAATGGCGAATGCAATTAATGAGTACTTGCGCTGGCTGGCCAAATATACGGGCCAGCCAATGTTGTTGTGGGCTCACCGGAGCCCGTTGAGCGATCAGCCTCGCTCTGCCAATGGAGCGAAAGTCAGGTTCTCCGGGCCGGTGTAATTGGCACTGGGGCGGATGATCTTGCCGTCCTGACGTTGCTCAATGACATGCGCGCTCCAGCCCGAGGTGCGGGATATCACGAACAGTGGCGTGAACATGGCAGTCGGGACGCCCATCATGTGGTAGCTGACCGCTGAGAACCAATCCAGGTTGGGGAACATCTTCTTGATTTCCCACATGGTGGATTCCAATCGCTCTGCGATGTCGTACATCTTGGTGTTGTGGGCGGCCTGGCTCAATCGCTTGGCGACTTCCTTGATGACCTTGTTGCGTGGGTCGGAAACGGTATAGACGGGGTGTCCGAAGCCGATGACGACTTCTTTGCGCTCCACCCGGGCACGGATGTCGGCTTCGGCCTCATCGGGTGTGTCATAGCGTTTCTGGATGTCGAACGCCACTTCGTTGGCCCCGCCGTGCTTGGGGCCACGCAACGCGCCGATGGCGCCGGTGATGGCGGAGTACATGTCCGAGCCCGTGCCGGCGATCACGCGGCCTGTAAAGGTGGAGGCGTTGAATTCATGTTCGGCATACAACACCAGTGAGGTGTGCATGGCCTTGACCCACAGTTCGGAAGGCTTTTCACCGTGTAACAAGTGCAGGAAATGCCCGCCGATCGAGTCATCGTCCGTCTCGACATCGATCCGCTTGCCATTGTGGCTGAAGTGGTACCAATACAGCAGGATGGATCCGAAAGATGCCATCAGGCGGTCTGCGATGTCCCGCGCGCCCGCCGGGTTGTGGTCGTCTTTTTCTGGCAGCACGCAGCCCAGGGTAGAGGCGCCTGTGCGCATGACATCCATGGGGTGGGTGCTAGCGGGCAGTTGCTCCAAAACTGTCTTGACGGCTGCAGGGAGGCCGCGCAGCGATTTCAACTTGGCCTTATAGGCTTGCAGCTCGGCTTGGTTGGGCAATTTGCCATGCACCAGCAGATGTGCGATCTCTTCGAATTCGCAGCTTTCAGCCACGTCCAGAATGTCATAGCCACGATAGTGCAGATCGTTGCCCGTACGGCCAACGGTGCACAATGCCGTGTTGCCGGCTGCAACGCCGGAAAGCGCGACAGATTTTTTGGGCTTGGGCAGGACTTGCTCGGTGGTGTCAGTCATATGTGCTCCTCAATCCAAGATGCATCAAGTCGAATGGCCTGATTCGGTGGCGTGTTTCATGAATGGGTTGCACCAGTCACGGTGCTGGATGCGATACAGGACATGGCGTTTGAGCGGGTGCCCATCTGCCACGCGTGGGTGATCGAAATCGTCTGCAGCATTGTGCTGCATGCCGATACGCGCCATGACGGCGCGCGACGGTTGGTTGTCAGCGGCGGTCAGGGCGACGATTTCCGCTAGCTGCAGCGTGTCGAAGCCATACTGCAGTGCCAAGCGCGCCGCTTCGGTGGCATATCCTTGTCCCCAATAGGGGATGGCCAAGCGCCAGCCGATTTCGACGCAGGGCGTGAAGTGGGCTTCAATTGGTGTTCTGAACAGCCCGACAACCCCTGCAAATGCGGTCTGGCCAGGAATCTCAAGTGGCCACAGTGTGAATCCATGACGCTCGCCGTGTTCGCGGAAGCGTTGCATCTCGACAATGGCTTGCTCCCGGCTGGCAATGGTCGGGAAGTACCGTCTGACCATCGCATCTGCATTCATGGCCACCCAGGGCTCCAGATCGCTGTCTTGCCAATCCCGCAGCACCAACCGGGAGGTGGACAATAAGAAGCTCATGTGGGCTTGCCGCTGGCAAACAAGGCATCCAGTTTTTGCTCGAAACTGTGATATTCAAGGTGGTCGTACAGCTCCATCCGGGTCTGCATGGTGCCGACAACGCCTTGCTGGGTGCCTGTCTGGACAATGCTTTCATATACAGCCAGTGCAGCCTTGCTCATGGCACGGAAGGCGGACAGCGGGTACAGGATCAGGCTGACATCGGCGCTGGCCAATTGCTCGCGGGTGAACAACGGCGTGGCACCGAATTCGGTGATGTTGGCCAGCACCGGCACCTTGACTGCTTCTGCGAACTGTTTGTACATGGCGAGGTCGGTCATCGCCTCTGGGAAAATCATGTCCGCACCTGCCTCAACACAGGCGCAGGCACGATCGATGGCGGCCTGCAGGCCCTCCACCGCCAATGCATCAGTGCGGGCCATGATCACGAAATCGGCATCGGTCCTGGCGTCTACCGCTGCCTTGACCCGATCCACCATTTCCGCCTGTGACACGATGGCCTTGCCCGGGCGATGGCCACAACGTTTGGCTTGGACCTGATCTTCAATATGCACAGCAGCGGCGCCAGCCTTGATCATGCTTTTGATGGTGCGGGCAATATTGAATGCGCCTCCCCAGCCGGTGTCGATATCGACCAGTACCGGCAGGTCGGTGACATCAGTGATGCGGCGAACGTCGATCAGCACGTCTTCCAAGGTGGTGATGCCCAGGTCGGGAATGCCGCAGGATGAGGCGGCCACCCCGCCACCGGATACATACAGGGCTTTGGCACCACTATGTTCGGCCAGCTTGGCGGCATAGGCATTGATGGCCCCCAGCACCTGCAAGGGTTTGTGATCGACGACAGCTTGGCGAAACAGCGCGCCAGGGGAGGTAGGGCGGGTCATGGAGTACTCCTAATCAACTCATTCCAGGCCTGTTTGGGCAATTGCGCTGGGATGCTGCAAGAATCGGGCCAGGAAAAGGCTGGCGGCGGATTGGGTTTGCCTTTTTCAATGAAATCAGGGAGCTGATTTTGCATGCTGCCCGCCGGATGTTTTGATGTTATGTTTCACCTTGAAACGGGCTTGTTTCAAAATGAAACGGAGGGGGCATGAAAACAAAGCCGCAATTGGTAGTGGTGGCGACCAAAGGTCTGGCGGATCTGGTGCGCAGCCTGCTGGGGGAATATGCCCCCAGAGCGGATATCCGCCTGCTGGACAAGCCATTGGAAGAGGCCGCTAGTGATGCCATTGGCCTGCAACGGGCGGGTCTGCTGGATGTGGCGATTGCTGCAGGCGTGACGGCACAGCGGCTGCGACAGGCGCTGCCTGCGCCCACGGTCATGCTGAAGGTAGGGGGTTACGACATTCTGCAGGCCCTGGCCAGGGCGCGTCGCCTGTCGAGCCGCATTGCCATCGTCACTCGGCAATCGCTGGCAGGGGAGTTGGATGATATCAAGCCCTTGCTGAATCTGGAGGTGGTGCAGCGGCATTATCAAGACGATGCGGAAGCCCGCGCCCTGTTCCATGAATTGCATGACCATGGCGTAGAGGTGGTGGTGGGATCGGCACAGGTGGCCTGGATGGCTGAGCAGGAGGGCTTGACTGGCGTGGTGATCTATTCAGAGGCCAGTGTCCGCCAGGCATTTGACGATGCGCTGGAAATCGCACGCATCGCGGGTATTGAGGAGGCCAAGCGCGAGCGGGTCGGCAATATCCTCTACAGCCTGGTGGAAGGCGTGGCGGCGGTCGATATGCAGGGTCGCATTCAAACCCTGAACCCAGCCATGGAAAAGCTGCTGGGGATCTCTGCTGACTGGGCCTTCCAGCAGCCCCTTGCCAAAGTGGCTCCTGGCTTGGCCGTCGATGAAGTGTTGGCGACCGGACAGGCTGCGATGGAGCAAGTGCAGACTGTCAATGGCCGGGTGCTGGTGGTGAATCGCCTGCCCATCATCGAGCAGGGCGAGCAGACGGGTGCGGTGCTGACATTTCAGGACGCGACCCTGATTCAACGCGCAGACCGCAAGCTGCGCTCGCAAAGTCGTCACCATCAATTCCTGGCGCGCTATCACTTTGCCGATATTCTGGGTGAATCCCCCACTCTGCTGGCCGCCAAGTCGCTGGCTGAGCTGTATGCGCGTGCGGATGCCACCGTGCTGATCACTGGTGAGTCGGGCACCGGCAAGGAGCTGTTCGCGCAGAGCATCCACAACGCTGGGCGGCGGGTTCGCGGGCCGTTTGTGGCCATCAACTGTGCGGCGTTTCCTGAGAGCCTGCTGGAGAGCGAATTGTTTGGCTATGAGGAAGGTGCATTCACAGGCGGGCGCAAAGGCGGCAAACCTGGTTTGTTCGAGTCGGCACACACTGGCACGCTGTTTCTGGACGAGATCGGAGAAATGCCACTCAGCTTGCAAACCCGCTTGCTGCGGGTGCTGCAGGAGCGGGAGGTGTTGCGCCTGGGCAGCAATGAGCCGACCCCGGTCGATGTCCGGGTGATTGCAGCTACCCATCGCGATCTGCGCCAGTTGGTCGCGCAGCAGGCGTTCCGGGCGGATCTGTTCTATCGCCTCAATATCCTGAATCTGAGCCTGCCCCCCTTGCGGGAGCGGCCAGACGACATTCCACGGCTGGCCTATGCGCTGGCCAGGCAAGTGCTGATGAAGCTTGGTGCCAAGCGTGATCCAGAGCCGATGCTGGCGCCTTTGATGCCACAGTTGGTTGGCTACGCGTGGCTGGGTAATGTGCGGGAACTGGAAAATCTGATCGAGCGGATAGCGGTGTTCTTTGATGCATTTGGCAGCCTGGATCAGGCCATGATGGCACGCTTGGCCCCGGAGCTGCTGGCGGCTGAATCGCACCCAACCGGACGGCGGCAGGGGCAGCGCGCAGCATTACAGGCTGCACTGGATGCCTGCGGCGGCGACCACGGCAAGGCGGCGGCACAGTTGGGTATCAGCCGTACCACGTTGTGGCGTCGTCTGAAATCTGAATGAAGGCGTGCTACCACTGTGGATGGCGTACCAAACTGATCGGTACGCCGCCACGATGGCACAAAAAAACAACGCTGGGCCAGTGAGGCTCAGCGTTGTGGCAGGAAACCCCTGTTCATTCAACAGGGATTGGGCTGGTTATGATTATTTATCGAATGTAGCCCAGGCGGTAATGCCCGAAACCGGTTGCGAGGTCTTCAGCGTGATGTTGTACCAGCTGAAGCCGACTGGTGTGGGCAGGCTAAGCACCTCATTGTTACCGGGGTTGGTGGACTTGACCTGATAACGGCTTGGCTCTGGGTAGAAACCGGTGGCCATATAGGCGTCGATATCTCCATTGCCACCGGTGGTGAACACCTTCAGGTTCTTCCCACCCGCTGGGACGAACACCGACAGGTACATGGTGCGCAGCTGGTCACCTGACAGATTACGCACGGCGCAACCGCTTTCCAATATCCGCGAGTCGGCACAGTTAGCCTGAGGCGGTACCTGTGTCGGGGTTGGTGTCGGCGTAGGTGTCGGTGTCGGCACAGGTGTTGGAGTCGGTGTTGGCGTCGGCACCGGTGTTGGGGTCGGCGTTGGTGTCGGTGTAGGAGTCGGTGTTGGAGTAGGCGTCGGTGTTGGCTTCGGCTTGGCCTCTTCCTCCTTCACCAGTGCTGCCAACCATGTGTTGAACTCGTTATCGTATGACGTCCCCAACCCAGTAATGACATTCCGCGCGGCCTGATAAGCACCTGTGCGAGTATTCGTCAACATGAGGTCGATATCTTTGCGATGGCGTTCCATCATGAAGCGGACAGCCAGATAGCCCCAGTAATAAGCGCGATTTTCATAATCACGCATCGAATAAGTGTTGTTGAAGATTTCGCTGAGCTGATAGGGGTTGACCTTCGATTTCAAGATCGCGTTGGAATTGTCTTTCCCCCACTGTGAATAGTCTGCATACCCCTCCAGCCACCAGGTCAACGGTTGGGCGGTGGTACGGCTGAAATCACCATAAGTATTGAAGCGCCCGTCCAGATAGTGCGTGTACTCGTGTACCAGATTCCAGATCACGAATTTTGGACGTTCCCATTGTGCTTCATGGGCATAGAATTTTGCCTTGTTCTGGGTGGGATCGCCTTCCATGTAGACGCCACCGTTGTCGGTACTGTTGCCGAAAATCAAGCCGGAATAGGTCTGGTATTGATCCTTGTCATCAAAAATGATGATTTCCAGGTCGGTATTCTTGTCATCCGCCACTGCTGAGCCACGAGTTCCAAACACTTGGTGGAAGCTGTCCGTGGTATTCAGCAAGGTGTCGCATGTTGTTTGGTATTCCTGGTTGGTCATGCTCTGGATCTTGAAGTGCAATGTTGGTGAGCACTGCAGATCTGAGCCAGTTGGGAAGATGAGTTGTTTCAGCTCTTCCTTGAAATTGCAGACGCCATAGCTTGCACAATTGGCCCAGTCGAATGTCTCAACAGTCCATGCCGCCACCGCCCAGGTGTGCCCAGGTTTGCCGGTCTTCGTATTATTGGTGAGTGTGGACTTGATGTCTTTCTTGACCGCTTCCGCCACATTGGCGATCCGCACGAATCGCAGTTGTTCCTTGACAGTTTTTGCATACAGCGTCGGGTTTTTATCTTGCAAAACGGTCTTGTTTTGCTCGACAAAATTCTTGAGCGCCTTGTAGTAGCTGTCGTCTTTGTCGAACAGCTTTTTGGCCTCCGGATTTTCATAGTGCGCGTAATAGTAGACGCGCAAGATCATCAGGAACATGTCCGCAGCGTGGCTTTGATCAAAGATGTCCACCGCTTTGGGGTTGCTGGTTGAGTTGGTAAGACGGTTGACGATGAAATCGCGGAGTCGAGGCAGGAAGTACGATACAGAATCGACCTCGTCACGCATGTCATAGACCAGCTTGATGACCTCGCCACTGGTGGCAGGGGCCGCTGTATTCTTCTCCCAGAACTTGCTGTGATCCATCATCTTCACAAGCGCTGGTCGGATGGTGTCAATCAAGGTTGAAGGAGGTTTGATCTCGGAAAATACTTTGCCATTTTTGTAGCCAGCACGAAGCATATAAAGCAGGGCGGCTACATTGCGGGTGGTGCCGTTGTATTTGTTGACTTCCTGGGTCAGCCGGTTGGCCAGCGCTGTGTAGGTATCCTTGGTGTAAATCTTCTGCAGGTTGGCTTTGTTGGTGTCAAATACCGGGAAGATACATGCCACATCTGGCAGTCCAAGTACAAAGTCAACCAGCGCTTCACCGGATTTCTCTGTGAATTTGCTGACATCCTGGCATTGATCGTCCATAGCCACTGCCATGGCGGACTTGCGCTGATTGGTGTTCTTGGCGCGCTGACTGGTGCTGCGGGTGTCTGGCAGGTCATACAGGAGCTGCATGCGAGTCGGCGGGAGAACGGACTCACTCATCGGTGGGCCAGAAAGGTCCGCTGCCATTCCGGCATGGGATGCTGTGATCTTGGTTGCGCCTGGTTGCTGGGCGGGGCCTGCAAAGACCAGTGGGCTCAGACACAGTCCACTCAATATTGTCCACAATGTGCGACGAGACAGCGGGGGGGTCAACATCAATCTCTCCTTACCTTGGTGTTATTTTGCTTTTTGGTGAAACCGCATTGATGACAGAGTAATCAATCTTTCTGATCATATATGCCCACAACTACTTGTTTTTCTGAGTGAGTTATGGTTAGAGCAGCGGCTGACAACCTGGAATGCCAAGTTGTAGGGATGAAATATGAGGGGTGGCATGGATTGCCGTATTGTAAAAAACATACGCATGCGCGTTTGTTTTTTACAATTCGCCAGGGTTTACCCTGATGCGCACTATAAATTTATGAATTGTATAAAAAATCAATACTTTTCTTCATCGGAAGGGTCGCATTGGCGGGTCTTGTGCGGAGGGTGGTTTTTGAATATACCATTGGAATGAATCGCCCTGGCTGGTTACGGGGCTTGAAATCAGATCGCTGTTCTGTACACCTTGCGGTTGTTGGTTCGGCAAACTGTAATGGTCAAGATCAGGTCGAGCTGATTGGCGCTGAAGCGGTTGGAATGTTCTACAATCACGCCATCGCTGGATGGGGCATCCCGTCGGCACCTATCAAAACAAAAGGAATTGCCGTTGCGGGCTTGATCCTGACGTGTGCTCGCCATGGTCAAAGCAGAACCTGCCAGAGGCGTGTGCGGCAGGTTGAAGATGGCGCGACATCCCGCTGATGGCTGGCAATTCCCTATCAATCAGGAGACATCGCATGTCAGCCAACCTGCTCGATCACCTGCGCGAGCAAATCGAAACGCTGCGCCAGGATGGGTATTACAAACCTGAGCGCGTCATTGCCAGCCACCAGCGGCCTGATATCCGTCTGCAAGATGGTCAGCCCGTCCTGAACTTTTGTGCCAACAATTATCTGGGTCTGGCTGATGACCCGCGCTTGATCGAAGCGGCCAAAGCAGGTGTCGATACCTATGGCTATGGTGTGGCGTCGGTACGGTTCATCTGTGGCACCCAGACTGTTCATAAGGATTTGGAGCAAGCAATCAGCCGGTTTCTGGGAACGGACGACACGATCCTGTACTCCAGTTGTTTCGATGCCAATGGTGGGGTGTTTGAAACGCTGCTGGGTGAAGAGGATGCGGTGATCTCTGATGAGCTGAATCACGCCAGCATCATTGATGGCATACGGCTCTGCAAGGCCAAACGCTTCCGTTACCGCAACAACGACATGGGCGATCTGGAGTCGCAGTTGCAGGCTGCTGATGCGGCTGGCAGCCGTTTCAAATTGATCGTGACTGACGGCGTGTTCTCAATGGATGGCATCATTGCCGATCTGAAATCCATCTGTGCATTGGCAGACCGATACGGTGCTATGGTGATGGTGGATGACAGCCATGCGGTGGGTTTTATTGGCGAACATGGGCGGGGCACGCCAGAGCTATGTGGGGTGGCGGATCGTATCGACATCTATACCGGTACCTTGGGCAAGGCGCTGGGTGGGGCCTCGGGTGGCTACGTGGCCGCCCGCGCACCGATCGTCGAATGGCTGCGCCAACGTTCGCGGCCTTATCTGTTCTCCAATTCCTTGGCGCCGGTCATCACTGCGGCCAGCCTCGAAGTGTTACGTATTCTGGAAACTGATGGGGCCGGCTTGCGTGCACGTCTGCAGGAGAATGCGCAGCATTTCCGCCAGGAAATGGGCAGGCTGGGGTTCAGCTTGGTTCCGGGGCAGCACCCCATCATCCCGGTGATGCTGGGCGAGGCTCGCCTGGCGGGCGAGATGTCGGCCAGAATGCTGCAGGAAGGCGTCTACGTGATTGGGTTCTCCTTCCCGGTGGTGCCCAAAGGCCGGGCGCGCATCCGCACTCAGATGTGCGCGGCGCATACATCGGCACAGATTGATCAGGCGGTCGCGGCGTTTGCCAAGGTCGGGCGTGAGCTGGGTGTCATCAGCTGATCACGCTGGCTGGCTGCCATTGTGGTGGCCAGTATGTCGCGACGGTGGTCGGGCGGCAGATTCGAATGATGATTGAGGCTGGCCGCCGACGCTAAAATAAAAATGGAACAAGCACCCCAGGCGCCCCGTGCGCCACTCGGGTGCAGGATGTTGGAGGATTCATCATATGAAAGCATTGGCCAAACTTGAACGCGCTCCTGGCTTGACCATGACGCGCGTCAAAAAACCAGAGGTCGGCCACAATGATCTGCTGATCAAGATCCGCAAGACGGCGATTTGCGGTACGGATATCCATATCTGGAATTGGGATGAATGGGCGCAGGCGACCATTCCCGTGCCGATGCATGTCGGCCACGAATACGTGGGCGAAGTGGTCGATATGGGTGTGGAGGTGCGCGGCTTCGCGGTGGGGGATCGGGTCAGTGGCGAAGGGCATATCACCTGTGGTTATTGTCGCAACTGCCGGGCTGGGCGGCGTCACCTTTGCCGTAATACTGTGGGTGTGGGGGTCAATCGCGAGGGTGCTTTTGCTGAGTACTTGGTGATCCCCGCATTCAACGCCTTCAAGATTCCCGATGACATCCCTGACGAGATCGCAGCCATTCTCGACCCGTTCGGTAACGCGACCCATACCGCCCTGAGCTTCGACCTGGTGGGCGAGGATGTGCTGATCACCGGCGCGGGCCCGATTGGTATTATGGCGGTGGCCATTGCCCGCCATGTGGGTGCGCGCCACGTTGTGATCACGGATGTCAACGACTATCGTTTGGAGCTGGCCCGAAAAATGGGTGCAACCCGTGCGGTGAATGTAGCGCGGGATGACTTGAAAGCCGTGATGCACGAGTTGCGGATGACGGAGGGCTTCGACGTGGGCCTGGAAATGTCCGGGAACCCCACGGCATTCCGTGATCTGCTTGAAAACATGAACCACGGGGGCAAGGTCGCCTTGTTGGGCATTCCACCCAAAAACACTGCCATTGATTGGAATCAGGTCATTTTCAAGGGGCTGGAAATCAAAGGCATCTATGGTCGGGAAATGTTCGAAACCTGGTACAAAATGGCTGCCATGTTGCAGTCTGGCCTGGACATCAGCCCCATCATCACGCACCGTTTTTCAGTCGATGATTACCAGACAGGCTTCCAAGCCATGCTCTCCGGGCAGTCCGGCAAGGTGATTCTGGATTGGACTGGCGCTTGACCGGATCTTAGGTGTGGCCGCACAGCTGCACCGTGTACGCCAGCCATACCCGAAACGGCCACCTGCTGTGGTGGCCGCCGTTTCAAGCTACTTTACTTCCGGATTTGATACGCAAAGTGGTACAGATCAAAGATATTGGCAGGAATGTTCTTCTCACCATTATTGAACTGAATATCCACGATGTCGTAATAATGCCAACTGATGCTGTTATCGTACTGATGGTTGCCAATGGCCGGAACCAGCTTCAGCGGGATATTGAAAGTACCATTGGCTGAGGTATTGGCGCTTGCCGTGATGTACGCATTGTTCAACCGGCTCCAGATACTGACCTTGACCGGTGCATTGGCAATGGGTTGATCATTGCTGCCAAATGCTGTGCCATTGACGGTGATATCGCCTTTTACCCGCCACTTATTGCCGTGCCCATAATTCATGAATCCTGCCACGCCGCCAGATGAATCGATTTTGGTGATCTGGACACGATTGGCTTGGGGCGGTAAGACTTCCTTGATCCGCAGTGAATAACCAGATCCTGCCTTGCCGCCGGCAAACTGCAGATAATAGGCACCCTTACCGAGTTTAACCTGAGAAAAACTGAACGCAGTGATGGTTTTGACGAGGCTGAACTGGTCGTTGAAAATGTTCAGTACAATATTCTCATAGGGAATCGTCTGATCATCATTCTTATGCAGCATTGCCATCAGCTCGGTTTCCTTGCCCAGCTCCAACTTCTGCCAGTCTTGGTCTTCGTCCTGGTCTTTAGTGTGATTCAAGAGCGTGAACGGCGTTTTCAGTGTCAGCTTGGGTGCCTGCCATGGGCTGTCATCCGGCTCGGATATGTCATGACCGGTACTGGCGCGGAACACCAACTGGAATGGATTGGCAGTATCCAGCCCGCTGGCTGCATTCACACCGACATAATAAGTGCCCACATCGGCAATGTAGCTCAACTGCTCGGTGGCCTGAGTCTTGAATTGTGATAATGCCACCTGCTGTAATGCTGTGCCTGCCGCATTGGTGCGATAGAAATAAAGGTCATAGTCAACACCTGGTGTACTTGGCCCGGTCAATTGAACGGTCAGTTTTCGTTTGGTGGTATTGTCGATCCGATACCACTTCGTTTCGCTGACAGAAGCCGGCAGATCCGGTTGTGCCAGCCCCTCGGACAAGATAGTTGCGCTACTCGGGATGGGTAGCTCACCACTGGCCGATGCTGCTGCGTTGGGCTGCAGATTGGGCTGGGCGGCGAATACACCGGCGCCGCCCAGCATCCAGGCTGCTAACAAAGTGATTCCAAAGCGTTTCATAGTCTCTCCAATTGATGTCCAAAGACTTGGACATGGGCTGTAAGGGGCTGATGTTGATATGTCAATTTGATCAAGTAGCAAAGCATGCGCTTGTAATGCTATCTGTCGAAATGAACCGGAAAGCCTTGTCTGTACTTGATCACGTTGATGGAAGGATGATAAGTGCCTGTCTTTTATATTTGCAAAATCAAATGTTGTTGCAAACTGAACTGGCTTTGACCTGAAGTCGTCACCAATTGAAATGACCTGTGGCTTGTCGGGAACTTGTTGCCAAATGGCCATGACCAATAAAGCGAATCAATTGGAGTCGCATCATGAAAGCAATTCAGATTGGCCTATTGGCAATCAGCTTGATCCCAGCGGTAGCACTGGCTGAGTATGTAGGCCCGGCAGCGTCGACTGCTACAACAGTTAAATCCATCTTAGACAATCCGGTGAATGACCAAACCGTTGTGTTGCGTGGACATCTACTACGCAGGTTGTCATCGGACAAGTATCAATTCTCCGATGGAAGTGGCGAGATCCGGGTCGATATCGATGCCAAGTACATCCCCGCTGACAAGATCAGTGACAAAACGGTGGTTGAATTGCACGGCAAAGTGGATAAAGAGTGGCGCGAAACAACAGAAATCGACGTCCATGAAGTAAAGGTTGTCCGTTGACCGAGGCCAGCGCATGGGGTGGTTGATCAGATGAAGTGCAGCAATGCTAAATTTGATTTATCAAAAATCAACAGCTTATCAATTTTCTTTCAAGAATCTGCAATGAGTAGTTGACGGCCAGTAGGTGAGTGAGTATAGTTCGGCCTCTCTCGCAGCGA
>NZ_JACHHY010000034.1 GCF_014202905.1 Chitinivorax tropicus
CGCCTTCCACTCCGGCGGCGTAGGCATCACCTTTGGCAAACAGCGTGCGATGGACAACAGCCAGATCCAGAGCAGCCAACTGCAAGCCAGCACCGGCCAACTCACCGTGGTGTAATGCCCCATCCCTTTCTGCACAAATCAGGCTGCTAATTGATACCTCACCGCTGGCGTCTGCATCCCCAAGGCCTGATGCGGTCGCCGGTGGTTGTCATACCCGACCCAGTCCGCGATCACCCGGCTGGCGTGCGCCAGACTTTCAAACCGATGACGATGCACACATTGCGCTTTCAACGTCCGGATCAGTCGTTCCACCATGCCGTTCTGCTCGGGCGTGCATGGGGTGATGAATTCCTGCTGCAAACCATAGCCCTTGACCTGCGCTGTGTAGCTTTGGCTGGTGAACACCAGTCCATTGTCACTGCATAGCAGGAAGGGCCCTGTCACCCGTCCAAGGTAACCGAAGCGGTTGATCAAGGCTTGTTCCAGTGCCGACTCCGCGGTCTTTGACTTGCCACAGCGCGACAGATGCCAGCCCAGCAGTTCCCGGGTGCAGCAGTCCATCACCAGCGCCAGCTGGCACCAGCCACCCTGTCCGGCCCAGATGCGGCACAGGTCGGTGGCCCTGCGCTCATCAGGCAGCTGGGCGACTGAGGGCACAACCTGGATCCGAGGACGGAAACCCACCGCTCGCTTCCTCACCTGCCAGCCTTTGCGCTGGAAGATGCGCTGTACTGTGTTCTTGTTCATGCCCAAGTGGTGGGCAACGGTTCGATAGCCGAAGCCCGGGTTGGCTTCAATCAGGGTCTTGATGTCGTCTGCCCGCTGTGGCTACAGTCTGGGGGCAGCCTTGTGCTGGTGGTAGGACACGCTGCGACGGGGCACTTCAAACCCGCGGCACAGCTGGCTGATGGACACCGCTATCCCTTCATCTGCCAGTCCCTGCTGGGCGAGTTCGATCACTTGTCGTCCTCGCCCAGCAGGGACGGCAACTTTTTTCGGGCTCGCAGCCCCAGCATGGCTTCGCCATAGGCTTCCTGCAGATCCTTGAGTTGTTTCTCGTACTGTTCGCGGATGTCCATCGGCTTGGCACGTAGAGCGTTTTCCATGCCGCGTCTGGCGTCATCGACCCAAGCCTCTATCTCGGATGGGGTGAGGTCGAAGGCTCGAGCGGCTTCGGCTACAGTGGTCTTCCCCTGGATGATTTCGACCGCCAGTGCGGCTTTGCGCTTGGCGGTCCAGCGTTTGATGTCATCTTCCATGGTCATGCTCATCACGGTCTCCTATGTGAATGATGACCTGTGCAGCTTTTTAGTGGGTCATTACAGTCCTGCCTTTCGTTGAAGTGCTTGTTTGGGCTTCCCTTGCGCCAGAGCATGGGCTTGGTTGAGAGTCTGCTGGCGTTATCAGGACTGGATTGGCCGATTCCCGATTTCAGCACGATCTCTCGGCGTCAGAAGCATCTGCAGGTCACCATCCCCTATCGTGGTGGAGATGACGCACTCCATTGGTTGGTCGATAGCACAGGGGTCAAGATGTTGGGCGAAGGCGAATGGAAAACCAAGAAGCACGGCGCCGACTATCGCCGCCAGCAGCGCAAAGTCCACCTGGGGATTGATGCCCAGACGCTGGAGATTCGGGCGATTGAAGTCACCAGCAACAGCGTGAGTGACGTCCCTATGCTGCCAGAGCTTCTCGCGCAAGTCACCACACCTATCGCCAGCGTAACGGGCGACGGGGTTTACGATACCAAGACCTGCCATGAGGCCGTGGGTGCTGCGGCGATTATTCCGGCACGAAAGAATGCCCGGCCATGGAAGAAATATCCGCCGGGTGCGCACACACGAAACGACATCGTGAAGGCCATCCAGCGATTGGGGTGAAGCATCTGGAAGACGTGGAGTGGCTACCACCGGCGCAGCCTGGTCGAGACCAAAATGCGCTGCTTGAAACTTCTGGGCGAACGGATCATGGCACGCGACTTCGACCGCCAGGTCGCCGAACTTCAAGTGCGTGCTGCCTTGTTCAACCGTTTCACTCAACTCGGCACGCCAGTTACGGTGGCTATGCCATAAATCCGCCTGGGGCAAGGGGGAGCTCAACCCTCAACTGATTTGTGCAACAAAGCCGGCTATGCATTATCTAAGCAATCCTCAGCAAACAGGCTTAGAGCTCCAATTGTTGTATTGCAAATTTGAGGATGATTTTTTTCTACAAAATTATAAATATCCGAGACGTGAATAAATTGCACATTCTCAAATTCGTCAGATGTCATATTCTTTGATTTCATTTCTTCTTTTGAATCACTTAATTCTGCAATTGCAATAATTTCCGGATGCGGAAGAATACAGTCATATATGACACCTTTTATATATAGATTATTTACTTTTAAATCACCCATCTCTTCTTGCAGTTCTCGATAAATAAATCCAAATATATCTGGCTGTCCAACTTCATCCCAATCTAAAGATCGATCAAAAAAACCACCGAATGTAAAATACTTTCCCGGATTTGCATCGACGGTCATGGAGCGCCTTGCCAATGGAATATAGCCATCACAAGTTAGTGGGATAACTACGCTCCCTAATGGGTTTGAAGCCATTGAGCCTATGTCGCTCGCCAATCGAGTAGCATAGTAATCTTTATAGTCAGTATTCCCAAAATAAAGACTTAGTATTTCACCATCAACAGCCGCGTCAGCCAATCTAAATATTTCCGATGAAAAGAGAAGGCGTCCATTTCTTTTCGAATTCAGTCTCGCCTCTTCCCAGCATTTTTTGATTGCTTGTTGTTGATCAACGTCTCTAGTAACACTGTATAAGTCCGAATCATAAATAACCCTTACCTGTGATGGGTTGAATTTTCCAGCGGCAAGAACTGAGTAATATTGACTAATCAATTTGATGGCCTTTTACCGTGTTCATCATACAGGGCATGCCTCTCTAACTTGAAATCCAAGACGATGAATTTGGTCTTCCATTGCGGATCTGTCCAGTCCTTGGATAAATCGCCTGTGCCAAATTTCCACACAGAGAAGACTCCAAATAAGCTTCCTGAAATTTGACTTACGCAGCCGATGGTCGCTTAGCATATTTCTAATTTGATCGGGATGCATTAAGGTGGTGACAAATGAATCTGAGGAGCATAGCAGACTAGAGAGGCTTTGTTACACAAATCAGTTGAGGGTTGAGCTCCCCCTTGCCCCAGGCGGATTTATGGCATAGCCACCGTAACTGGCGTGCCGAGTTGAGTGAAACGGTTGAACAAGGCAGCACGCACTTGAAGTTCGGCGACCTGGCGGTCGAAGTCGCGTGCCATGATCCGTTCGCCTAGAAGTTTCAAGCAGCGCATTTTGGTCTCGACCAGGCTGCGCCGGTGGTAGCCACTCCACGTCTTCCAGATGCTTCACCCCAATCGCTGGATGGCCTTCACGATGTCGTTTCGTGTGTGCGCACCCGGCGGATATTTCTTCCATGGCCGGGCATTCTTTCGTGCCGGAATAATCGCCGCAGCACCCACGGCCTCATGGCAGGTCTTGGTATCGTAAACCCCGTCGCCCGTTACGCTGGCGATAGGTGTGGTGACTTGCGCGAGAAGCTCTGGCAGCATAGGGACGTCACTCACGCTGTTGCTGGTGACTTCAATCGCCCGAATCTCCAGCGTCTGGGCATCAATCCCCAGGTGGATTTTGCGCTGCTGGCGGCGATAGTTGGCGCCGTGCTTCTTGGTTTTCCATTCGCCTTCACCCAACATCTTGACCCCTGTGCTATCGACCAACCAATGGAGTGCGTCATCTCCACCACGATAGGGGATGGTGACCTGCAGATGCTTCTGACGCCGAGAGATCGTGCTGAAATCGGGAATCGGCCAATCCAGTCCTGATAACGCCAGCAGACTCTCAACCAAGCCCATGCTATGGCGCAAGGGAAGCCCAAACAAGCACTTCAACGAAAGGCAGAACTGGATGACTGTGTCGCTGTAGGTCGGTGACCAGCCACGTTTACCGGTGCCATCGGCAAACCATGCCATCTCCTTGTCCAGCCAGGAACCTCGCGACTTCAGTCCGGCGTTATACGCTTTCCAGTTCTTCGTACAGTATTGCTTCGATGCAGGCTTCGGCATCCGTGGCTCTGTTCAGTCACAAACCTTAGCTGCATAACCGGTTTATGCAACAAAGCCGGGCAGGCTTGGTCATGGCGCTATCTTACCAAGCTGCGGTCCTGCCGGATTTGTGAAATAGGGCCGCAAGAAGGCTACGTAAGTTTTCCGCCGGAGGAGCTTATTGAAGCCAGTACCAGTGGAGAGAAGCCCTGTTCGTCGTGAATTTGATACCGAATGCAAGATCTTGGAAGATTTTTCTCCGCAATACAGGAGGAATCCACAGGTGCAGGACAATATCAATCTGTTTACTGAGAGATTACCATGCTCTAGTTGTAGCAATGTTATTTCAGATAAATTTGCTAAACTATACTCAAATGTCGAAGTACGGTTTTACCATAATAATGGCGAGATTACAGTATATAGGGCCTCATCATCTCAGATAGTTAAAGTACCAGACTCTAGCAAATTGACCTGGTCATCAGCTCATGATTTGCATGTGATCCAAACCAAGAAGAAAGGAAAATAAATATGTTTCCTAATGCTAGTATTGAAGAGCTCACTTCAGAAGAGGTTTATGCATATGTAGATTGTAAATCTGTTTATTTGGCTTTATTGCAATATTATTCAGATTTATATGACTATCCTCGTGCAAAAGCTGTATTGGCGGAGGCAGATGCCGATATGCTAAACGACCACCTTTGGTGGATAATGAATGAAGCTTGGAAAGAGTATGGAACGTTGAACCCGGCAGTTCCCTATCGGTGGCTTGCCATTGCCAAACATGCATTACACTGGAATCACATGCCCAGCAACTTTCATCGATGGGCAATGGCTATTCTTGAGAAATTCGATCTGGAGCGCTATCAAGCTGCATATCATCTGCCAGAAGCTGAATATGCCGCCATGAAGCAGGATCTACCCATTGTGCTGGAAGGTTTGCGCCAATTCCCACCAGAAAAGTTTGCCCCTCCTCTTGATGAGGAAAACTGGGGCTTGACAGACTAGTAATGGTTTCCTTCGCCGGGCGTCCTCTCCCAAGGCGACAGCGCCCACGGCAACCTACAGATTGCGGGCAGCCAACTACAAGCAGGCGGCCACCTGACCCTGCAAAGCCTGCAAGGCCGTGACGACTTCGAGGACTGGATTCAAGCTGCGCAGAATGAGTCTTCTCGTTACAAAGCCGATAGGGCTGAGTTTGAAAATGACGAGCAGTCAAACACTCAGATATTCAGTCGGCACGCCGCTGGTCAACCAAACTCCGTTCTCTGCCTGAAAGAACTTGAAACCCTGCTGATGCATCCGCAGGGTTTCAATTTTTAGTATGACCGGCTTGCCATAACGTTGCCCGACTGCGGTTGCGGTCTGTATATCTTCGGAAAGATGCACATGCTGCCGCTCGCCGGGTTTAAGCCCTTCGCGCATGATCGATTCCAAAAAACGTGTTGCTGTCCCGTGGTACAAAAACTCGGGTGGTATCTTCTCGGCATAGGTAATGGCAACACTGTGAGTTGAATGCCCCTGTACAGCGCGAATGCGCAGCCCGTCTTCTGAAATGGCAAAGCGCTTCTTATCGCTACTCTCGACCACGGCATGAATTAACGCCTCATTCAATGCGCGGCCTGCCTGTTTGGCACCCGCAATCAGGGCGGCAATATTGGCCCAGCCCTCACGATCCAGCGTCAAGCCAATTGCTTGCGGCTCATGGCGTAAAACGTAGCTTAAAAATTTGCTGGTTTCTGCGTGTTGTTTGTTCATGTTTACTCTCATTCGACTACTGAATTTGTTGTGACTTCTGTTGTGGTCCGGGCTTCAGTTGAACTGATTGCCAACCTAAACAAGCGCCGATCTTCTGCCCGCGTCAACGTTGCATCCATCATCGCGTGAACTCGGTTTCCGGGTAGGTTCCATCCTCCAATTTGGCAAGGCCACGGCCCCGACCAGCACTTTGCGCCAGGTTTCTTCCTATTGGCTGCGCTTGGCCATGGGGGCGATACATCAAGGATGGGTCATGTCCAGCGGGATGATCCAATCTTGATATTGGGCTTCGGTCAGGTGGCCTAGGGCGAGGGCTGCGCTTTTGAGAGTTGTTCCCTCATGATGGGCCTTTTTGGCGATCTGGGCGGCTTTGTCATAGCCGATGTGGCGATTCAGTGCGGTGACCAACATCAGGTTGTTGTTGAGGTTTTCAGCGATTTTGGTTGTTTCGGGCTCGATACCTTGGGCGCAGTGCTGGTCGAATGCGGTGACGGCATCTGCGATCAGCTCAATGCTTTCCAGTACGTTATGGACCATGACTGGTTTGAACACATTCAGCTGGAAGTTGCCCTGGCTGCCAGCAAAGGCAACAGCAGCGTCATTACCGAATACCTGTACACAGACCATGGTGAGTGCTTCGCATTGGGTGGGGTTGACCTTGCCGGGCATGATGGATGAGCCGGGTTCGTTTTCTGGAATGCGTAATTCGCCGATTCCGCAGCGTGGGCCGCTGGCCAGCCAGCGTACATCATTGGCTAGTTTCATCAGCCCGCCGGCCAGGGTGCGTAATGCGGCGGAGGTATTCACCAGGGCGTCGTGTGCAGCCAGTGCGAAGAATTTGTTGCTGGCCGAGCGGAATGGAAAGCCAGTCAGGGCGCTGATCTTCGCCGCTGCAGTGTCACCGAAGGCTGGGTGGGCGTTGAGCCCTGTTCCGACAGCAGTACCGCCGATGGCCAGGTCATAGAGCCCTGGCAGGGCTTGCTGGATGGTTGCCAGGCCGAAATCCAGCTGGGCAACCCAGGCGCCGATTTCCTGGCCCAGTGTGATCGGGGTGGCGTCTTGCAGATGGGTGCGCCCGGTTTTGACCAGTGTAGCGTAGGCATCAGCCTTGGTCGCCAGGGTGTCGCGCAGTTGGGAAACCGCGGGCAACAGCCGGTGGTGGATTTCCTCCACCACGGCAATGTGCATGGCGGTAGGAAAGGTGTCATTGGATGACTGGCCGCGATTCACATGATCATTCGGATGAACGGGTGCTTTGCTGCCAATGATGCCACCGGCCAGCTCAATGGCACGGTTGGCGATCACTTCATTGGCGTTCATGTTTGATTGCGTGCCGGAGCCGGTCTGGAACACCACGAGGGGGAAATGGTCATCCAGCTTGCCAGCAATCACTTCATCGGCAGCTTGGGCGATCCAAGCTCCCAATTCCTTTGGTAGCTCGCCCAGCTCTGCGTTGGCTTCTGCCGCGCCACGTTTTAATAGGCCCAGTGCCCGAATTACCGGGCGCTGCCAGCGGAAACGATCCACGCCGATTGGAAAGTGATGAATCGAGCGCTGGGTCTGTGCTCCCCAGTAACGGTCGGCAGGCACATCGATGGTGCCCATGGAATCGGTTTCGGTACGTGTTGCAGTCATGCTGGCTTCCTTGCTGTGTGAAGAGAAACAGAAATAAAGCGGGCCGGGCCGATGGCCTGAGTCCAAGGGGCGCTGCGAACCCGACGGATATCAGCCACGAACTGTGTACGACTGTAGCCGAGATTGCAAATCGTCTCACATTCCGTACCATGGTTGTGGAATGGTCGGCTTGTGTATTGGCAAGTCTTGCCGACTGCGTTGTGGGCATGATCGAGGTGAGTGATGAATCTGACTAAACATGGCCTCTGGGCCTGCTTATTGTGGGGGATGGTGTCGCCTGCATGGGCTGCTGATGCGGCTTGTGGCAAGGCGCTGAATCTGGCCCCTGTTGCTGTCAAACTGCTGGGTGGTGGGCAAATACAGACCGAAGTAGGGGCCGTACCCTTGTTAGGGCTGTTGCGGCAGTTGCAGCAGGCCTTACCTCAGGGTGCGCAGCTGCAGCAGTTGCAGGTGGATGATCGACAGATCCAACTCACAATCCACCTGACCGACAGAGCGCTGACAGAGCCGGTATTGACCGAGCTGGCAACGCCGTGGGGGTTAAAACCTGCGCCGGGGGTGGCAAATGAGCAGAGCCTGGTGTTGCACACCTCGCTGGTGGCCTTGGCCAAGACGTTCGATTGTGGTGTGGCTGTAGGCCGGGGCGTTACCCTGCGTGGTTTCTCCGATTTTGCCGACGCACTTTATAGGCGGGTGCTCCGCTACGACCTAAGTATTCATCATTACCAGGCTAAAGCCGTGATCAAAGCGGCGTCAATGCGGGTGCCCAGCTTTTATCCCGCGCAATTCAGGGTGGTGGGTGGCTGGGACGAGCTATTGAAGTGGTTGGGTGATGAGATCAAACAGCCCTATACGTCGGTGGCGCATGGTTTGCAATTGCGAAGGCTCACTGATGGCCAATACGAGCTGGGGTTTGAGTTCCGTTTGGTGGGCGAGCCGGTGGTGGCATTGGTGCCCAAGGTGTAATCCACTGCTGGAGGGCTGATGAAGTATCAACATGGGTTGGTGATGGGTGGAACTGGCATGTTATCTGCCGCTGCAGTGGCGTTGGCTAGGCAGTCCACGCAATTGACCTTGGTTGCGCGAACGGACTTGTCATTGCAACGTTTGGCGGCGCAAGTGGCGCGGCCTGAATTGGTTTCATATCAATTGCGACTGGACTGGTCAAACCGCGCCTTGTTCATCGATGGAATCCACCAACACCTTGCCCAAGTCGGCATGCCGGATGTGATGTTGTGTTGGTTGCATGAAGACGACTGCCTGCTCGATCTGGCGCTGGGCATCCCGCCCCTGCCAGCACCGATGCGGGTGATTCATGTCAGAAGCAGCGCGATCAGCGCGCCGGGCCAGCGGGTAGACCCGGTCAAGGCTTATTGTGTAGCCCGGCCTGATTTGGCCTATCAACAAGTTGTCCTCGGCTTCAAATTGAGCGGCGATACCTCACGCTGGCTGACTCATCAAGAGATCTGCCAAGGTGTACTGACCGCGCTTGACCACCCTGACAAGGCATGTCTGACTGTCGGCGTCACCACGCCCTGGGAAAGACGACCCTAGGCCAGCCATCTGCTGTGCGGTCGTGATATGGGGCGATCATGCCCTGCCTGTCCCGCCGGTTGTAGCCTACTGGCTCGATTCTTTTATGACGCCCATCCCAAACCTTGAAACTCTGCCAGCCGAGCCTGATGGATGGTCACGTTTGTGAGTTGAATATCTGAAATTCAGGGCATTGATATTCAAAGCCAAATCAAAATGATTGAATCGAATCAACCAAAATGTAATGCCATTTGAATGGCCGATGTAGCTGCGCCCGGAAAGGCCAACAGGCTTGCCCGCCATCACCGCACCACTTGTACAGATGCGGTTCACCTTTGTACGAATAACATGGCCTGGTGCTGTGTGAATCAAAAAAACTATCGGAAATATTTTTCATTTTGGGCAAAGCATGTCATCAATTCAATCAAATAAAAGACACTGGGCGTATTCATTGATTTCCCTGGCCACACTGACCGCGCTCGCTGCATGTGGCGGCGGGGGGAGCGGGCAGAGCGAGCCGGGTGCCGCACCGTCACCACCCGTACAAGGTGGCACTTGGCCTGATACCAGTCCCGCCATCACGCCCGACGTAGCCAATATTGCGGTGGCCATCAATACCCAATCCGGCATGCCTGGCGACAGCGAGATATTGCAGGCGGCCCAACCCAATGTTGCCTATTCCTTTGAAGACAATACCCGCTATATCGCCCAGCAGACCAGGGAGGGCTCGGAATTGTTGCGGGTGAGTAATCGGTTGGGGGAGCCGGTATGGCGGATTCCTCTGAAGGGCACCGGTGGTGGCCAACTGACAGCCAAGGGGCAAGCTGTTGCGGTGGTGACCTATGAGGAGGGCATCCCGCTGCTGACGCTGTCACGTGATCGTGGGACGAGTTTGTATACCTTCTCGTTGCGCAATCTGGGCGAGGTGCTGGATATGCAATGGCAAAGCCCCTGGCAATTGCTGCTTTTGACGACACGGGGGCTGTTGCAGGTGGGCCCTGAAAATGTCCTGGCGCCGTTGGATTGGGTCGAGAGGGCACGAGGCACGAGATTGGCGGCCAGTGATAAGCGCGTTGCCATCTGGCGCGATACGTCATTGTGGGTGTCGGATAATGGTGGGCAGTATTTTTACACGGTAGATACCCGGTTTATGAATCCAGCCTCTGCGCGGATCGACGCAGTGGCGGTTCATGGGTGGCAGATGATGGTGGTGGCCGATGGGCGCACGTATCAGACCGACCAAGCAGGTAGATTCTTTGACCCGATGCCTGCTTGGGATCAGGCCACCTGTAATCAGCCGCTCCAAGTCAATCAACCTGCCCGCCTGATTGCGCACCCCGCCGGGTTCTACTTGATTCGCGAAACATGCTATGTCCGTGGTAGCCGGACTTCGCCGGTTTCCATCCCAAGAGTGACTGGCGTCAAGCAGTTGGCCAGTTTGGGTGCACGTAACTGGATACTGGCTGACCAGGGTTTGTTCGAACTGGATCTGGCCCGACAAAGTGTGGATGTCGCGGTTGATAAACTTGGCAAGCCGATCCTGTCCACGCGCCAACCACATGACCTCGCTGTGCTGGGTAATCAGATGGCCCTGCTACCACAAGGCGTGCTGACTGCTGACAGTGAGCTGATCTGGTCAAACGACATGGGCAAGAATGTGACGCGCTATAAATTGCTTCCTGCTTGGTTTGGTCTGACAGGTGGTTTTGGCGGGGCGTTGGATGTGCGGTCTGTGGCACTGACCCAAAGTGCCTTGTTTATAGGCACCGCCGTAGGGTTGATCAGAGTCGAGCTGTGGGATGGTAAGCCGGACTTCAATCGTATCTCGCGGCTGCTGCCTGATGTGGCTGTCAATCGGATGACAGGTAGCCCCGATGGTCGGCGCGCATATCTGGCCACCAGCCAGGGGGCTTATCAGAGCTTGGATGGTGGCCATACCTTGGCAGAGGCAATCCCAGCGTTGCAAGCGAAACCGCTGCGCTATCTGGCCGAGGCGGGTGACTATTTGCTGTTTGAAGGTCGCGACCTCAATCAGAATCTACGCCTGCCCGATGGTAGTTTGTCTACGCTGGGTTTTGTAGCCCCCTACACCAATGGGCGCTACATTCATGCGGGACAGTTACAGGACGTGGTGGTGGCTGATGGCAGACCATATGTGGCAATGGGCGACAAATTGCTGAGAGAGGAGGCCGCCAAAGCCAATTTCGCGGATATATCCGCTCTGTATGGTATGGGTGGGTGGTCGCTTTCGAACCCGCCTCAGCATATTACCCGGTTGTTGCCGGTTGCACAGGGCCTGCTGATCGGGTCAGACCAAGGGCTGATGTGGGTGGCAAGGCGTTCGCTGCCCATTCATTGATCAGGTTGATCAAGTAGATTGGGCCAGGAAATCCATCTCAGGCTGGGGGTCATCAAAACGCCAGCGCTGGATCGCTGACCACAGAGCTTGACGACAAAGAAAAAAAGCCCGCAACAGTGTTGCGGGCCTTGGATCGGATGGATAACCCACCTCAGAAACCTAAACTCAATGCAAGATCATGATCCTTGCGAGGGTCGAACCCAGTCTGCGGTGGCAGGCGCAACCAGGTGACCGGGAAATTCTCGAAATTCGGGCGTGTATGTGTCGGCCCTGCGACGAAAACGGGTAAATTCCGCGCCCCCTTGAGTGCCTGAAAGTCTTGCACCCATTTTGGTAACAAAACATGCCAATTGGCTGGCAATGGGCGGTTATGGACATGTGCCCACTCACCTTTGCGTAGTAGAATGATTGACAGATTGTCTGGCTCGATCACCACGAACAACGAGTCATCTGGAATCTTCGCCTGTAACTTATTGAAGATGGCAACGGTCATCGGCATCAGATTGATATCACGGATGCCGCAATCTTCGCCAAAGCGCTCAAGGCTTTTCATCAAACGGCTGTCTACCGCACTGACCACGCGGGTCCGGCCAGACATGGCCGGCGATAAAGTGAGCGACCAGGAATTGGCAATGTCACCATGGCGCAATGACAGCATGGCATAAGCGTAGGATCGAGTTTCATCCTCGGACAACTGCGCACCTTGCCAAGGTAGCACCGCGAACTTGACCCAGGCAGCCGAAACCATGACATCCAATGATTGGGTGCCAGTGCCAAAGCGATCATGCCACTCCACCAGTTCATCAAAACGTGGTGTGGCGTTGTTCAGGTAAAGTGGCATGCGATTGTGCTGTAGACAACGCCGCCGGATTGCGCTGACCCGGGTGACTTCAAGTTTGTTCGACAGAATGGAAAGTGTCAGACGATCCCTGAGCAGTCCGAACATATACTCACTCCTATGCCGCTAAGTATTGCCATTTGTTTTGGAAGCTGTGCCACAAACTGCCATGTGCCCGAGAGGCACACATTGCTCATGCCAGCCTCTTGTTTTTCCGCCAGTTTGCCTGCAGATGGCTCCCAAGTAGCCGGAGCCTCGACGCCGGCTGCTTGTTTTTGATGATCCGATTTTACGCAAGTAGGTGTTACCAGAGCGTTACTGCATGTAACACCTTCAGCGTGAAAACGCAGTTAAATGGTTTCACAAGTAGCGTTGCAGTTTGATTGCAAAAAAAATCTGCCCCCAAAGTTGACATAAATATTGCTACGAATATTTCTGCATTTGGTAATATCCAAGGTTGAAAACAAATGACAATGCGTTTTTGCATGACAAATGAATGAAACGCAGGGCAAAATAGCAAAAACAGGGTTGAGGTACAAGCAAAATGGATTCGGATCAGGGGGCGGCATTTGCCTTGTGTTTGCATGGCGCGCCGTGTCTGCAGACCAGCCAAGGGGTGGTCAGACTCGAACGTAAAGACGCGGGCATGCTGGCTTATCTGGCCATGGAGCACTCTGCAACGCGAGCGCGTCTTGCAGCGTTGTTCTGGCCAGACACCGATGCCGACAAAGCGCGTCGCAATCTGCGCCAGAGGCTGCTCAGGCTGCGCAGGCTAATTGATCTGCCCTTGATCGATGGCGACCAGGTCCTTTCCATACATTCCAATCTGCAAATACTAAAGGCCGGGTCATCTGGAGATGGTGAAGCGCATATCCTGCTAGGTGCATTCCAGTATGAGGACTTGTCCGAGTTCCAGGCTTGGCTGGACCGTGTCCGCATCCAGCAGGGCATGCAAGCCCAGCAGAGCATCAAACAACGCATGCAACAGGCGGAGTCCGCCATGTTGCTTGATGAAGCGATTGTGGCGGCCAACCAGTTGTTGGCGATTGATGCAGTCGATGAAGATGGCTATCGCTGCCTGATCAAGTGTCACTACCTGAAGGGGGATCGCGGTGCGGCATTGGATGCCTATCGACTTTGTCAGGTGACGTTGGCCAAGGAGCTGGGTGTGGCTCCCTCGGAAGAGACAGAATTTCTACGCAAGCAATTGCAACAGAAGGTCGTGTCCCCAACTGTGCCTGCTGCCCTGCCTGTAACAGTATTGCGACCACCCCAATTGGTGGGGAGAGGTACCGAGTGGCAATGGCTGTTGACACAATGGCAATGTGGCCGGATCGCTTTTGTCCATGGTCAGGCGGGTATCGGCAAAAGCCGCTTGGTCCATGAATTCACCAACCATCAGAGCGCTGGCGTGGTGGCCGTGGAAGGTCGAGCTGGTGACGCGGCCATTCCCTACTTATTTCTGTCGCGCTTTGTCCGGGCTTTGTTGCCGTTGATGACAGCGCCGTTGACCGAGGGGGAGCGGGTGGCCTTGTCTGGCCTGCTGTCCGAGCTGGCGCAACCAGGGCGTGTGGCACAAGATCAAGACCGCGCCGCGCTGATTCATACTATTGAAGGTATCTTGCTCGGCTTAGCGGGCCAGCAGATCTCCGGTTTGCTGCTGGATGATCTGCATTATGCCGATCAGGCCAGTATCGAAGTCTTGTCTGCGTTGTTGCCGACCACTTTGCCGGTCAGGTTGCCCTGGCTGATGGCCTTTCGGGAGGAGTGCGCGCCCGCACACCTGCAGCGCATGCTGGATGACTGCCTGCATGCAGGTTGGGCGGCCAGTCTCCAGCTTGGGCCATTGACGCTGGATCAGACGACCCGACTGGTCGAATCGCTGGTGCTGCCCGGGCTGGATCTGTCGTCGCTGATGGCGGCGCTGCAACAGCGTTCATCTGGCAACCCAGTGATTTTGCTTGAGATTGTCAAGGCGCTCTATCAGCAATATGGTGGGAGTGGCAAGCTACCTGTCGCCCTGCCCATTCCAGACAATGTCAAAGCCATTTTCAGGTTGCGGTTGAGCAATCTGAGCAATCAGGCCATGTCGCTGGCCAGGTGTGCTGCTGTGGCGGGGCAGAGTTTCACGACCGAGCTGGCGCAAGCTGTGCTGGGCATCAGCCTGCTGGATCTGATTTCACCTTGGCATGAATTGGAACAGGCGCAGATTCTGGAGAATCGTGCCATGGTGCACGAGTCGTTGGCTGATGCCATTCTGGCCGATATTCCCGACACCTTGCTGCAGCTGCTGCACTATGAGATTGCCAGCTTTCTGGAGCTGCAGTGTGAGACGCCCAAGCATCTGCTGGTGGGGCATTGGCAAAAGGCCGGACGGGCGGATCGTGCCTTGCCATTGATGATGGCTGAGGCAGATGCGGCAAATCAGTCCGGACGCTGCTTGGAGGAGATCAGCTGGCTGGAGCAGATGCTCCCCTTGTTGGTAGAGGCGGGTGAAACAGGGGCATTCAAACTGCGTTATCGACTGTTCTGGCGTTATCGCCTGGCGAAGCCACTACATTTGCTGGCAGATCAGGTGAGCGCACTGGCTGAATTGGCTGAAGGCGAGCCAGAGCTGACCTGGTTGGCCATCGCACAGACCGAGTTGGCCTTGGTGGAGGGGGATGTGGAGAGGGCTCGTCTCAGGGCGGACACCGCGCTCTCCACGGCCCATCAGCTGAATGACCATTCATTGATCTTTGAGGCAACCAAGGCGTTGGCCAGGGTATTGCAACAACAAGAGTGCTATGACTTGGCTTTGCAGGAGGTCGATAAAGTGCAATCCCGCTTACCGATTACAGATCAGGCGTTGGGTATTGATACCGCGCTCCATTATGCGATGGCGCTGCTCGATGCAGACCGGTTCACCGAAAGCCTGCTCTATACCCAGCATGCGCAGCGCATGGCGGCGGCGCAAGCCATGCATAGCACCAGCTTGCAACTGTCGCTGGTCGCCGGACACGCGGAATTCGCCATGGGGGATGTCAGCAAGGCGCTGGCACACTTCCGGCAGGCAGACACCTTGCATTCCACTCATATGGTCGCACCGAACATCTGGCAGGGGCATTTCTCCACCTACGCCAATATCCTCCGGCAAGCTGGGCATTACCAGCAGGCATTAGCCATTCTTGAACTGGCCCGCACGCGCACCATGGCGCAAAACGCCGATCTGCAAGCGCTGGATTGCTACGCCTTGGCCCAGTTGTACTGGCAGTTGGGTCAGCCAGCCAAGGCCAAGCCTTTGTTGGAGGAAGCGCGACGATTGAGCGGAAAATCTGCCTATGTCGAGGCGCAAGGGCTGATCCTGCAAGCGCGCCTGAACATGGCGCTATCGAATCAGGCCAAGGAAGACCTGTTGCTGCGGGCGTTGACCATGTTGCCAGACAGCGGTCGGCGCAATCTACGCATCATGGCGCTGCTGGCGCTGTCGGAAATCCCCCACCGGACTGACACATATGAAGATGCCCGGCAGGCCCATAAAATTGCGCAACAGCATGATCTGTGGGGCTGGCAGGCGGCCAGTCTGGCGATCATGGCGCGCGAAGCGCTGAAGCTGCAGCGCCGCGAAGAGGCAACCATGCACGCATTGTCTGCTGTGGCGTTGCTGCTCAACTATGTGCCTGGCGATATCTACCCGATCACCATCTGGCGCGAGGTATATGAGGTACTGCAATCCCAGGCGTACCAGGCTGCTTCAGACACAGCGCTGGAATACGCCAGCCGTTGGTTGGCTCGTGTTGCCGCTTGTGACGTGCCTTTGGAATATCAGGATTCCTTCTTCCATCGCAATCCAGACAACAAACTATTCCTTCACCTGGCTCGGTTCAGGCAAGCCCCGACCGAGATGCATTGAGGCACATGCTTCACCGTGTCATCTCATTCGGCCTGTAGGCCGGTCACCAGCGTGGGATGATGCAGTCGGATCTTCAATTCAGCATGCAGCCGATGGGCGCATAGGCGGCGAGACTCATCCATGAACGACAGCATGGCAGGCGTCAGCCGCTGGCTTGCCTCAGCCCTGTTGATGCGGGGTGGGCGGGGCAGGCCGGCTACATCCGCGACGCGATCAAAATAGTCGCCCATCTTCATCACATCTTCATCCACCACGTTGTAGACCCGCTGCGACTGGCCTCGAAGACTGGCTGCAATGGCGATGCGGGCCAGATCCTGGGCGTGGATATGGTTGGTATAACCGTCCTCTTCGGAGAGCAGTGCCGGCAGGCCCGCCCGAATGCGCTCGATCGGTAGCCGGTTGGCAGCATAGATACCAGGCACACGCAAGATCACCACTTGCGATCCGGTCTGCCGTCCCCATGCCCGGAGCTGCCGCTCTGCATCGACCCGCCGACATGCACGATCGGTCTGTGGGTTGACGGTGCGTGATTCGTTAATCTCCGCACCAGCACAATTGCCATATACGCCGCTGGTGCTGATGTAGATCAGGCGCTGTGGTAATATCCCACGCTTTGTCAATGCGTTAAGCAGATGGCGGGTGCGAGTGTCCTGCTTGCCGCTCGCAGGGGGCGGGGCAAAGTGGAACACCATATGGGCCAAACCGCTGATCCGGCTCAACGTTGCAGGCTGGTCCAGATCCCCGACAATGGGGCAGATGCCCACAGCACGGAGTGTTTTGGCTTTGTCTTGATGGCGTATCAGACCATATAGCTGGTAGCGTTGCCCAAGCAGCCTGGCGGTGCGTAGCGCAATGTCACCGCACCCAATGAAGAGAACTCGTTGCATAGCGCAAGTCTATAATGAAAACCAGATGGTGTGTTCATCTGGAGCTGAAGGAATGAAACAAGATGTCGTGTAAGGTGACCGTCAAGCCAAGTGGGCATGAATTTATCGTCAACGAAGGCGAGACAATCCTTGAGGCCGCATTGCGAGAAAGCATCATGTTGCCATATGGCTGCCGCAATGGCGCATGTGGTGCTTGTAAAGGCAAGGTGTTGGAAGGTGCGGTCACTCATTCCGCTCATGCCGAATCGACATTGAGTCGGGAGGAAGTCGCCAATGGCATGGCGCTGTTTTGTTGCGCCAAGCCGTCGGGTGACGTGATCATCGAGTCCAAGGAGATCGGTGCGGCCAAGGACATTCAGATCAAGACCTTGCCTTGCCGTGTCGAGAAAATAGACAAGATCTCCCACAATGTGGCGGTGTTGTCGCTGAAGCTGCCAGCCAACGAGCGTCTGCAGTTCATGGCGGGTCAATACATCGACATCATCATGAAAGATGGCAAGCGTCGCAGTTTCAGTATTGCCAATGCCCCACACGACGACGCCTTCATTCAGCTCCATATCCGCCACATGGCGGGCGGCTCGTTCTCTGAGTACGTATGGAATACCATGAAACCCAAGGAGATCATGCGATTCCAAGGGCCATTGGGCAGTTTTTTCCTGCGTGAGGATTCTGACAAACCCATCGTGTTTGTTGCCAGCGGCACGGGTTTTGCGCCGATCAAGGGTATTGTCGAGCATGCGATCAAGCACAATATCCAGCGCCCGATGACCTTGTATTGGGGGGCTTACAACAAGTCGGACATCTATATGTATGACCTGCCTGAGCAATGGGCTCGCGATTACCCACACTTTAAATTTGTCCCTGTTTTGTCAGACCCGGTACCGGCTGATGGCTGGACAGGTCGCACCGGCTTCGTACACACCGCTGTGCTGGAGGATGTAGCCGATTTCTCCGGACATCAGGTCTATGCCTGCGGGGCCCCAGTGATGGTCGAGGCCGCACATAAAAGCTTCATCGAGAAGGGCTTACCTGAAGACGAGTTCTACTCAGATGCGTTCTTCCTGTCGAAGGACTTGAAACCAACGGGTGCTTGATCAGCTGCCGCGTATTTGGATGGGTTGGTGCAACAAGCATGCGCCCAGCCTTGATCCGGCGGTACAGTTGCTGTGTGTTTCGTAGTTGAATCAGCCAAGCTAATTGAGAGAAATCAACTAGGTCGCCGTGGTATTCAAAAGAAAAGGAGACGAAACATCGTCTCCTTTTTCATTCACCATCGATGGCTATGCAGGTCTTGAATGGCTTCGGCCTGTATGCCTGATCAGCGAAGCTTCAATGGTACATACAGCGTGTTGCCTTCACGCAATACCAACAAGGCAATGGTGCCACCGTCGAAACGACTGATCAGCTTGGTGAACTGAGCAACACTGGCTACCTCATTCGAGTTGACCGCCAGGATCACGTCATTGGTTTCCAGCCCTGCCTTGGCAGCCGGGCCTTCAACGTCTTCAATCAAGACGCCCGCCCGTATCCGCAACTCATTGCGTTGCTCTGCCGATAGATCAGACAGTTGCAGGCCAAGACGGGCGATTTTGGCTGGGGCTGTCTGTGGTGTATCTGCATTGGCCACCATTTTTTCGGTGGGCATTTCTGCGACCGTGACTTTGACGACCACTTCACGCCCCTTACGCCAAACCTTCAGATCTGCCTTGCTGCCCGGCTTGATATTGGCTACCAGCAACGGCAATTCATTGGAGGATTTCACGGGCTGGTTGTTGAATGCCACGATGACATCGCCAGGCTGCAGGCCTGCTTTGGCCGCTGGGCCATCCGCTTCGACCATCGAAACCAGGGCACCGTCCGTGCTTTTCAAACCGAAGCTCTGCGCCAGTTCCTGCGTCAATGGTTGAATCTGCACGCCGATTTTGCCACGACTGACCTTGCCACTTTCCTGTAGCTGCTTGGCGACATTCAGTGCGACATCGATCGGGATGGCAAACGAAATCCCCATATACCCACCGGATCGGGAGTAGATCTGGGAATTGATGCCAACGACTTCGCCTTTCATATTGAATAGCGGGCCGCCTGAGTTACCCGGGTTGATGGGTACGTCGGTCTGAATGAAAGGGACGTAGCTTTCATCTGGCAAAGACCGCCCCTTGGCGCTGACAATCCCTGCTGTGACAGAGTTGTCAAAGCCGAAAGGCTGGCCGATGGCGACGACCCATTCGCCCACCCGTAAATTGTCCGGGTCGCCCAGGGGGACCTTGGGCAGGCCGGTGGCATTGATCTTCACCAACGCCACATCGGTGCGGCGGTCTACACCGATGACCTTGGCTTTGAATTCACGTTTATCGGTCAGGCGGACATTGACTTCATCGGCCTCCGCCACCACATGCGCATTGGTCAGGATGTAGCCGTCATCGGAAATGACAAAGCCAGAACCCAAGGATTGGGTCTGATATTGACGTGGCGTTTGAGGCGGGGCAAATCGCTTGAAGAATTCGTAAAAAGGGTCGTCCTCGGATAACCCAGGCCCACGACCACGAGTGCTGACCGTCTGAGTGGTGCTGATATTGACAACTGCAGGACCCTCTTTTTCGATCAGGCTGGTGAAGTCCGGTAAGGTGACGCCCGGATTGCGCTGAATGCTCGGCAAGGGGCTATCGCTATGCTTGGTGTCTTTCTGTGTGGTATCTGAGGGCGGCTTATTGCAGCCTGCCAGCAGGGTGGCTGCTAGCACCAGCACGCAGACTCGGCGGAGTGGTAACTTCTTCATACAAGTCCTGGATGATTTAAACAATCAAGTGAGGCTGATTGTGGTTCAGCGGGCGGAGTCGCTCAATGTCACGATGACCGGAGTGTGATCCGATGGCCGCTCGTTTCGACGAGGGGCGACATCGATCACACATTGAAGACACCGTTCGGCCAGCGAATTGGAAAGCAGGATATGGTCGATACGAAGGCCCAGATTGCGTTTGAAGCCATTCATCCGGTAATCCCACCACGTAAAAGCTTTGTCGGGTTGTTCAAATGCCCGGAAGGCATCTTTCATCCCCATCCCCAATAGTTGCTCGAATGCGGCTCGCTCAGGCGGGCTGACCAGGACCTGCCCCGCCCACGCCTTGGGGTCATGGACGTCACGGTCTTCTGGTGCAATATTGTAATCGCCCAGTAGCGCTAAGGAATGATAGGTGGCGAGCTGTGCTTTGATCCAGCTTTGAAGTGCCTCAAGCCAGCGTAACTTGTATTGATATTTATCTGAATCCAGGCTCTGGCCGTTCGGAAAGTAGGCGCACACGACCCTGACATCGTTGATCGTGGCGGCAATCAGCCGTTTCTGTGGATCATCCAGATTGGGCAGGTTGACCTGTATGTCGTGTATTTCGTGCTTTGAAAGAATGGCGACACCGTTATAGGTCTTCTGTCCAGCAAAGGCCACGCGGTAGCCCGCTTCCTCAATTTCATGTTGCGGAAAGTTGACATCTTCCAGCTTGGTTTCCTGCAGGCACAGTGCATCAACTGGGTTCTCTGCGAGCCAAGTCAGAACCTGTGGCAGCCGAACTTTGAGCGAGTTTACATTCCAGGTGGCCAATTGCATCAATCAATAGTGCTCCGTTTTATGGGTTGCCATCACCGGTTTTACTGGGTGGCGTGGCAACGGTTTCCTTGGGTTTGTTTGCCATTGCGGGGCTTTCCGCCTTGGGGTAGCCCGCAGCATCCAAAGCACTATGCCATGAGCTTGCTTCAAAGCCGTTGGTGGCTTTGCTGCCAACAATCAGGACCGGGACCTGATCCGAACCGGACAGTTTTTTCAGCTCATCCATATATGCTTGCTGGGTGCCGGGGTTTTTCAATGTGTAGGGGATGCCTCGTTTTATCAGCAGCTGTCTGGCATTGGTACAGACGTCACCACAATCACTACTGAATAAGGTGACAGGATTCTTGCGAATTGCCTCTTGCATGGCATAGCCTTGCACCGAGGTCTGGATGGTGCTGCCTTTGAAATCCTTTTGCTGTCCTTTGATGTGAGGCGGCGGTGGCTGGTCGGAAAAGACTGTCTTGCCCGTTGCCGGATCAGTCCATGTATAAACCTGGCCGGCCACCACGCCACCAGCGAGCGATAAAAGCATCAATGCGATCAAAGAATGTCTGAACATGACTGGTTTCCCCTACTAAAGTGTTCATGACAATATTATATCAGCATTCATTTGTCATGCCGCTGGTGGCTTGCCGCTAACTCAGGCTGCGGCAACCATGCCGTTATGTCTGAGCAAGGCGTCAATCTGCGGTTCCCGCCCACGGAATGCCTTGAACGATTCAAGCGCTGGGCGGCTGCCGCCAACTGCCAGGATCTCGTGCCAGAAGCGTCGGCCTATCTCCGGGTTCAGCACACCTTGTTCCTCAAATGCTGCATATGCATCCGCAGACAGGACTTCTGCCCACTTATAACTGTAGTATCCCGCCGCATAACCGCCGGCAAAGATATGGCTGAAGGAGTGCGGAAGGCGATTGAACGCCGGTGGAATGACCACAGCAACCTCTTTACGCACTGCATCCAGCACATCCAATATGGTCTTATCCTGCCCAGGGCGGAAGTGGGTGTGAACCTGCATGTCGAACATACCCAGCTCTAGCTGGCGGGCAAACTGCATCCCACATTGGAAATTCTTCGCCGCCAGCATCTTGTCGAACAACTCTCTTGGTAAGGCTGTCCCGGTATCGATATGGCGGGTCATATGAGAAAGGACATCCCATTCCCAGCAAAAGTTCTCCATGAACTGGCTGGGGAGTTCCACCGCATCCCACTCCACGCCATTGATACCTGACACAGGCCGCTCGCTGACATGGGTCATCAAATGATGTAGACCATGCCCCGCCTCGTGGAACAGCGTGATCACTTCATCATGGGTGAATAGCGCAGGTTTATCGCCAACTGGTGCCGAGAAATTACATACCAGATACGCTACCGGTGTTTGAATCTGCCCTTGCTTCTCGATCCGGGCGATAGCGTCATCCATCCAGGCGCCGCCACGCTTACCTGTGCGTGCGTACATATCCAGATAGAACTGGCCAATCAGTTGGCCATCATGTTCGATACGGTAGAACTTGACATCCTTGTGCCAGATCTCTGCCTGGTCTGGTTTGATCGTCACCCCATATATGGTTGACAGTAACTTGAACAGGCCATCCAGCACGACTGGCTCTGGAAAGTATTGTCTGACTTCCTGATCAGAAAAGGCATATCTCGCCACGCGGAGCCGCTCGCTCACATAGGGCACGTCCCATGCCTCAACCTTTTCCATGCCCAACTCATTGCGGGCAAAAGCGTTCAATTCCTCCCAATCCTTCTGGGCAAAAGGTTTGCTTCTGCTGGCAAGATCCCGTAAAAAGCGCATGACTTGATCAGGTGTGTCCGCCATCTTGGTGGCCAGCGAAATCTCAGCAAAGGTCTGATACCCCAAGAGCTCAGCTGCTTCCGTGCGCAAAGCCAGAATCTGATCGATCAGCTGGGTATTGTCCAGCTCGCCTGGGCCAAACTCAGATGCGCGGGTGACAAAGGCACGGTACATCTCAGCCCGTAACTCGCGATTGTGACAATACTGCATGACCGGAAAGTAGGATGGGTATTGCAAGGTCAACTTGTAACCAGTCTTACCATCGGCTTCAGCAGCCTCTTTGGCGGCAGCCAGACAATCATCTGGCAAGCCCGCGAGTGGTGTGGCATCCTCAAAATATTGGCCAAAGGCATCGGTGGCATCTAACAAGTGCTCTTCAAACTTCGCACTCAGGTTGGCCAATTCCTCTTGAATGACCTTGAATCGTGCCTTTTGCTCCTCCGGCAACTCTGCGCCACCCAGGACGAAGTCGCGCAACTCATCGTCAACAATCTTCCTTTGGGTATCATTCAACCGGCCCCATTCCGCTGAAGCCTTAAGCTCCTTGTACTTGGCGTACAAAGCGAGGTTCTGGGACAAGTTGGAGTAGAACTGCGTAATCTTGGGCAGATTCTGATTATATGCATCGCGTTGTTCAGGGCTGGAAACAACACTATTCAAATGACTTACTTGGCTCCAGGCCCGGCCCAGACGTTCCAGACCCTCATCCAGCGGTCGAATGAAATCCGCCCATGTTGGCGTACTTTGGTCATGGGTCAGTCTCTCGACCAGTGCTTCGTTCTCAGCCAGCAACTGATCGATTGCAGGTGTGGCATGTTCGGGCTTGATGGTGTTGTATTTCGGCAGCCCAGTGAAATCAAGCAAAGGATTCATATATTAGTGTTCCTGAACGGTTTAGTGGCAATGGCACAGTTGACTCCGCACTATGCCAGATTAAACACCATTTGGTGAGGCAAAGCTTTTATCCCATAAACTTGGGGTGAACAACCGCGTTCTCAAGAGGGATTCACAATGTTTAACAATATCACCAGCTACCAAGACATCTGGCCAACAGTGCCAGAAAGTTGCTTCATACACCCCGGTGCGCAAGTCATCGGAGATGTGGAGCTGGGTGAACATACCTCGGTCTGGCCATTCGCCGTCATCCGGGGAGATGTCAATAAAATCCGCATTGGAGATCACACAAACATCCAAGACCTGTCCATGCTGCATGTGTCACACCGACGACCCGAGGACCCTGAAGGCGCACCACTGATCATTGGAAGCCGAGTGACGATCGCGCATCATGTCACCTTGCATGGTTGCACCATAGGGGACGAGTGCCTGATCGGCATTGGCACAATCGTACTCGACCGCGCGATCATCGAGCCGCATGTAATGGTAGGCGCTGGGAGCTTGGTTCCACCTGGCAAAATACTCAAATCTGGACACCTCTACCTTGGGAGCCCGGTCAAAGAGGTTCGTCGACTGTCGCCCGAAGAGCTCGCACATTTCAAATACTCTGCTGAACACTATGTAAAGGTAAAAAATCATTACAAGGCGACCAAATGAGGGCCTGTGGAAAATATCTGGTCGTGATGCATGCCAGCGCTGGTGCAGTCTGGGGTGAAGGGTATGAAAAATTGTCGTGATAGAAAACAGTGACTTATCAAATCATTTAGAAAAAATCTGGTTTGGAGTGTTGACGGCCAGTAGGTGAGTGAGTATAGTTCGGCCTCTCTCGCAGCGACACAGCGGAACGGAAGATAGTTTAGCTGCTGTAACTGAATGATCTT
>NZ_JACHHY010000035.1 GCF_014202905.1 Chitinivorax tropicus
ACTATCTTCCGTTCCGCTGTGTCGCTGCGAGAGAGGCCGAACTATACTCACTCACCTACTGGCCGTCAACACTCCAAACCAGATTTTTTCTAAATAATTTGATAAGTCACTGTTTTCTATCACGACAATTTTTCATGCCCTTCACCCCAGACTGCACCAGCGCTGGCATGCATCACGACCAGATATTTTCCACAGGCCCTCATTTGGCCACCTAATAATAGTTTTTCACCTACTGCCACACCGGTGACACAAAATGGATACCTGTTGAGCTGAGACGGTCGAAAGTTACAGGCAGTTGATGCTGTGCTGATCTCAACAGATATTCGGTCAGCAGGAAAGGTCAGCGGGTGTCATGACGGCGGGCGGTCATCGATTGGGATAGTTGGCTCAGGGTTGCTGCATCCAGGGTATCCGTCGCGAAGTTGAAGACCAGTTGCTCTTCCCTGTCCGCATGGGTGCAATAGGTGTTTGCAAAGAGTTTGACCGCTGGCAATTCTACCTGCTCCCCCGCTGCGATATGCAGGAGTGCTGGGCGCAGTTGTTGCCATAGCCCATGCAATACGGTGTGCTCTTGCAATAGACTGCCAATCACTTCTCGAAGTCGGTTGGCTTCGACATCGTCGCGGGGCCCAAGCTTTGTCAGTAAGGCGGGAAACAAATCGAGCTCTTCATCAGCGTGGTGCTTTGGGGCAGCCACGTCAAAGTAGCGCAGGATGTTCTTTGCCGCCTGCTGTGCTTGTATATCCGCGCCATGCTCTGGCAGGTATTTGGCCAGGCGCTGTAATGTATCGCAAAATGCTCTTACTCTGCCGTGGCATGCTTCCAACATGGCGATTGGTTCATCCCATGAGGGGATGTCCCCTAATAAGGTGTTGTGTGCTTCTGCCATCAATGCTCTCCGCCTCGCGTTCCCATTCCGTGTTCCACGGCGTAGACGGCTGCTTGTACCCGGCTGCTGAGATTGAGTTTCTTCAGTATGTTCTGAACGTGGATTTTGACGGTGCTTTCTGCGACATTCAATTCCCGCGCAATTTCCTTGTTGCTGTCCCCCCGTGCCAGGAACAGGAGAATCTCCCGCTCGCGCGGGGTCAGCTTTTCTTTCTCTGGTGGTGGGGCTGGCTGGCTGGATAGTGAACGGAAGCGCTGCATCAGTTTACCGGTCATGGATTCCGCCATGACCGCCTCTCCTGCGGCTGCGCGCTGGATAGCCTGTTTCAGGTAATCAGCATCGATGTTTTTCAGCAGGTAACCACGTGCACCGGCCTGCAGGGCTTGGGCCAAGTCATCGGCATCTTCTGAGACTGTCAGCATGACCACTGCCGTTTCTGGGGCGTCCTGCAAAATCAGCTGTACGGCTTCGATGCCGGACAGCCCTGGCATATTGAGGTCAAGCAGCACCACGTCAGGTTTCAATGTGACCGCGCGTTTGACACCCTCTACGCCATCGGATGCTTCGCCCACAATATCGAACTCTGGCTGGCGTGATAACAAGGCCTTGATGCCACTGCGGAACAGGGTGTGGTCATCCACCAGCAGAATACGGATCGGTTTGCTCATGGTTTCACGCAAGATAGAAAAGAATGCAGAGATACTGACACAGGCTGCCACCCAGCACAAAGAGATGCCAGATGCCATGTGCGTGTCGCATACGGTCATCCAGGGCGTAGAAGATGATCCCCACGGTGTAGAGCAGCCCGCCGAGTGTGAGCCAGACCAGCCCACCGGTTGGCAGGGCGGCTGTCAGCGGCTTGATGGCGACCAGCACCAGCCAGCCCATGATGAAGTAGATCGTCAATGACAACGCCCGGGTACGCTTGCCCAGCCATAGCTCTTGGATGATCCCGATCAGCGCCAAGCCCCAGTTGATGCCGAACAATGTCCAGCCCCACGCGCCACGCAGGGTGATCAAGGTAAAGGGGGTATAGGTGCCGGCAATCAGTAGATAGATCGCGGTATGGTCGAGCTTTTGGAATATGGCCTTGGCCCGCCCTTGCAGGGCGTGGTAGAGGGTGGAAAAGCTGTACAGCAGAACCAGCATGCTGCCATACACGCTGAAACTGACCAGTTTCCAGACATCGCCTTGTTGAGCCGCCAGTGTCAGCAGGATTGACATGCCCGCCACACTGAATACGGCGCCGATCAAATGTGTGATGCTATTCAGCCGTTCTCCGTAATACATGAATACGCCTTTCTTGAATCAAGCAGCCATCCGCTGCTCTCGGGACAACCACACCCGCCATGTCACACCATCGCCAGGTCGGGTATCCAGCTCCAACAAAGCACCGATCCGCAGGGCTCGCTCGCGCATGATGTTCAACCCGACGTGGGATTCCCCCTTGGCCTTGACGGTTTCCGGGTCAAACCCACAGCCATCGTCATGAATGATCAGCTCCAGGTCTTGCGTGTCATTGAGTTGCACCCAGACCTGGCTGGCTTTCGCGTGCTTCCGGATATTGGATAATGCCTCCTGAACAATGAACAACAGCTGTAGCTGATGCTCCCGTGGCAATGGGGCCCCCTGCCCTTCTTGCATGAATCCAGTCTCCACTCCTGTTTGCCGCTGGAACTTGTCCAATGTCACCCGAATGGCGTCTGGCAACGATTCCTGACCTAGTTTGGCCCGGAAATTCAGCAACAATTCACGTACATCTTCATAGCTTTCCTGAATCCCTGCGCGGATCAGCGGCATGGTATCGCTGACCTCGGTCCAGTCTTGCCTTTTGATGCCGTCCTCCATCAGCTGCGCTTGCAGGTTCAGGAAGGTCAGCCCTTGGGCAATGCTGTCATGCAGCCCTTGCGCCATCAGGTTGCGCTCCTGCGAAACAGCCATCTCCCGCTCTCTGGCAGCCATACGCCGGTTGTCGATCGCAACGCCGAGATGCTGCCCGAACGTCTCCAACAGCTGAACCTCCTGCGCTGAAAAGGCATAAGGCTGTTTGAAATGCAGGTTGAATTGGCCTATGGCCTGATGCAGGCTCAGAATCTGGAAGATCGATACCGTAACGAAACCATCTTTTTTGCAATCGATCTCCCGTTTCGGCAGGCGGGCACGCCGCATATCGTGCACTACGGACACGCCATCCCTTGCCGCCTCGCCACACAGGCAATCACCGACATTCAAGCAGTGCTCCTGACCGACCAGCTCGTTCGACAGCCCCTCATGAATCACCACATGCAGATTGCCGTTGCTGGGGTCCACGACCCGCACCATGCCACCATCGGCCCTGAACTGCTGCATGACTCGCTGCAGAAAGCCACGACATAGGTCTTCGACTGTGCCAGGCCGATTCAGAAAAGCTGTCATGTCGTACAGACTGGCCAGCTCCCGGTTTTTCTCAGCCAAGGACAGGGTTTTGTCGGCCACTCGCTTTTCCAGCGTGTTGTAGAGATCTTGCAGGCGAGAGGCCATCTGGTTGAAGCCATTGGTCAGCTGCCCAAACTCGTCCTGGCTTTCCACGGGCAGCCGCACGCTCATCTCACCATCCGCCATGGCTTGGATACCCGCCTGCAGGCGGGTGACCGGGCGGATGATGATCAGAAACATCAGATAGATCACGCAGACTGTGCTGACCACGCCCATTGCGATCAGGCCCATCTGCGATGCGCGTAGGAAGGTCGTGCGGCGGGAGTTCTCGTGCTCGATCAGCCTGACTTCCGTGTCGATATGCGCAACGAATTGCTCCACCCGTTCGCGCAATACGGGCAAGGGTAATGTGTTGGCTGACAAGGCGGGGCGAATCTCAGCTTGCCAGTTGTTGTGGATCAGCCGCAGTTGCTTCAACACCGGTGCGGTGCCGGGCACAAACAAGGGCCGGATCGGGTCGCCTGTGTGCAGGGTGGCAAAGATATGATCGATCTCGCCCAGCTCTGCCTGAATACGGCTTTGCAACCCGACCACCTGATCTGCCGAACGGGCACGGGCCGCCATTTCCAACAGGCGATACGAGCGCATGCGCAGGCTGCCTGCATCATTGATGGCGGCAGCCCCGCCTTCCAGCTCCCACGACAATAACAACGTCGAGCCGACTGCCACCAGGGCCAGCACCATAAAGGTCATCAACAACCCGACGATCTTGACTGTGAGGCGACGCCTGGCGGGCAACAGTTCCGGCATGCTCATGCTAACGACACTCCTACTCCATACTCATGGCATGACGCATGCCACCCCACCTCATTATTGGCTGGGTGTCGGCGCTGGCTCATGCCCTGTCAACAGATACTCGATCAGCTCACGTGCCGATCGGATTCGATCACCAAAAGGCAAAGGGGCTCCTCCCCGGAAGAACAAGCCTTTATTCACCTCACCTCGCAATGCTGCCGCCAACTGTGTATCGATGCAAAACTGGCCGAATTTGGCTAATCCATCCCGCAACCCGCACGCGGTCAGGCAATGCAGCCCTTGCGTACAGCGCTCGGTATCACATTTGGCCTTGCTTTGCAGATGCGTCTCACGGCGCAGGTAGTTCTTCAACCATGGTGTCAACACGCCACGTGCCGGCAAGCCCGCCACACTCATGAATTCAACGATTTCCTCTTGCTTGGCGCCAGCCAATACCTTCTTGAAATTAGGATGCGCATCACTCTCCGATGTCACAGCAAAAGCCGTGCCAAGCTGAACACCCGCAGCCCCCTTACCCAACAGGTCTCGCACTTGCTGGTGCCGATAGATCCCCCCGGCGCATATGAAGGGGATGCGTTCGCGCTCGATGCCCAGCTCGCGCAGCAGGTTGGCGACGCCTTCCAATACCGTATCGAAATTGAACCGACTATCGTTGACATCCTCTTTGCGGGCTGCACCCAAGTGACCACCCGCCCACTGCGGATGCTCGATGACCACGGCATCGGGCAACACTTGTTTGCGCAGCCATTTCTTCAGCACCACCGCCACGCCTCGCACATCCGACAAAATCGGGATACGCGCTACATCCGGATGGTCCGCCGTCAGCTCTGGCAGGTCAAGCGGCAGGCCCGCCCCCATCACCACCGCATGCGCACCGCTTTCGCAGGCTTGCCGCACATAGTCGGCATGGGCATCCACGGCTTTCATCACATTCACCGCGACCATACCATGCCCATTTGAGTCCGACAGCGCCATTTTTACTTCTCGATCAAGCGCTTCCAGATTCAGCATATTCAATGCCTGCGGGTCACGACAACCTTTACTGCGTGCTAGCAGATCAGGGTGGTGATGTCTCAGATCGACACTGGCAATCGTCCCCACTGCGTCGCACTGTGCCACACTGCCCGCCAGCCGATGGGCGGAAATCCCCACGCCCATCCCACCTTGCACGATCGGCAACAGCCGACGGCCCTTGATTGTCAGTGCCGGTAAATCCAGCTTGGGTAGCCAGTCGAGCATGTGTCATCCTCCTTATTGTGAGCTACTTCACCACCTTGTGACGAACCGAGGTGATACATCGCCCCCTCGTTCCGTCTGGTTCTGTTGGCACGGCTTCGCAGCCCGCGCCGGATCGAGTCCTGAACAGGATTCAGCGGGAGCAGGCCATAAGGCCGCGTAAATGGAGCCCTAGACTAGGTGGAAACGCTCTGCCAGCGTTTGACCCTGATCAATTTCACACCAACGCAAGTACTAGGAAAACTACTGATAAGCTTGCAGTTTTGCCACATCCAGAATCATGATGTCGCGGCCATTCACCTCGATCAGCTCCTCATGGGCCAGCTGGGCAAAGATACGGGACAAGGTCTCTGGCGTCAGGCTCAGCCGTGACGCAATCACGTTTTTGGTAGCCGGCAAGGTAATGGTGGTCTGCTGTGCTGATGGACCATGATCGCACTGCAGCAGGTAACCGATCACCCGCTGCGCAGCAGAACGCAGACTGTAGGATTCGACATCCTGCACCAATTGATGCAGCCGCATCGACATCCCGGCCAGCATGCGCCGGGCAAAGGTCGGGTCTTGCGCCAGGGCATCAAAAATAGTCTGTTTGTTCAGATGCAGGATCAAGCTGTCGGCTAACGTTTCGGCATACACCGGAGCTGGGCGCTCCAGAAACATCACCGCCTCACCAAAACTCTGCCCTGCGCCAAAAATCTGCAACACCTTCTCGGTGCCATTGGGGGAAGGAAACGATAATTTGACCTGCCCGTAGACGATGATCCACAGCCCGCTGGCTGGGTCACCCTTGCGAAACAACACTGTTCCCCGCTCGGCACGCACCTCACGGGTGGCAGCGACAAAATCGTTGATTTCATTAGGCGCCAATTCACGAAACAAGGGCAAATTGGACAACATGCCGTGCAGATCGATTTTGCTGCGGCTCATGGCGTACCTCTTCTACTTAACCAGTCGGAATGATCCAGATCAAGATATTACGGCAACACAAGCGCATTGCCAGCTGGCATGAAGAGCTAAGTGGCGATAGCCCGAAAGGACTATTCATCCGGCCATTGCCGGCTGGCGTATCGGCAGCAGATAGGTGGAAAGCATGGATCATCATTCCCTGATTGCCGGTTCCACAGGCTATGCAGCGGTAATACGGCGTGGTGCAGCACAGTAGGATCGCGTCGATGCAAACGGCTTCATGGAAAAAAAGAAAGCCCTCATCGGGCTCAATGTACCAATTGGGTACCGCTGTCTCCTCACAGCCAAACAGTCAATCTGTCACCCACGCCAATCCCGGCCACGCGTATTGTCCCCTTGATGCCAATACGTAGGCATCTGGCAATCAGCGCATGGGTAACTTGCACCAGCCACAGCCACTCGTGCAAATTTTGACATTGTTATGAATGGCCATCATGCCAAGCCACTCAAAAGATGTCAATGGCATTTACGATATATGACATGTATCGCTCCGGGGCGCCACACTGTGCTGACAGGCAACAGCAAAGTGGGCGACAGGGCCAATATGGGAGCGGGGACCACCTGACCAATCAATCGAAATACCGGCGTGCCGCTTCGTATCGGCTTGCGAAGTATCGATTGTTCAGGCTGCTGACTTTGATCTGCCCATTTGTGGACGGCGCGTGGATGAATCGATCCTCGCCAATATAGATGCCAACGTGCGAGAACGGACGATTTCGCGTATTGAAAAACACCAGATCGCCTGGCAGTAACGCCTGTCGCTCCACCTCGCGCCCTTCACGCGCAATCTGAGCGGCATTGTGTGGCAATTTGATACCCACTGCGCCCTCGAACACGTAGCTGACCATGCCGCTGCAATCCAGCCCGCTCTCCGGGTTCTTGCCACCAAAACGGTAGTCGATATTCAGCAATCCCAATGCATACAGCACGACTTCCTGTGCCTGCGGCGAGAGCTTCGCATCCCGCTCTGCGGCGGTGGGCTCTCCTTTCGGGGCGATACTCGGCTCTTTGGGGCTGGCTTTACGGCTGGGGCTAGGGCTGGCTGTAGCCGTGCCAGCTTTTTTTGAAACCGCGACCGGCTGCGTGCTGCACGCAGACAGCAACATCACCCCAAAGCCATATAACAACCAAGCACAAGCATTCACCTTAATCAATAGTTTCATATGGTTATCATGCACTCACAAGCAGTAATTCAATCAACACATTAAGTATAGCGATGATAGCTTTGATAAAACAGCCGAATTTCGAAATGCGCCCGACAACCATCCGACCAGTGACCGTACCAGAATGTTCCGCAACGCCGCTCAGATTACATTTTTCCCTCTGCTGGATGCAGGCCGAAGAATCGATGCACTTGACATCAACAAGATCGATATTGATAATTATTCTCATCTAAATCATGAGGGAGCTATCATGAATGCTTTACTGGTTGGTGCAGATACATTAGGTAACATCCCCGATACCCTGGCGTCTTTTGGCATCAACATCGCCCGCCACATCAGCGGCAGAAATGCTTCGCACCAACGTCGCCTACCCGGTCTCCCAAAAGGCACGGATATCATGATCCTGTTCACTGATTTCCTGGGACATAACGTCATGCGGCACTTTCGAGAGCTGGCGAATGAACACAACATCCAGATCGTGACATGCCGGCGATCCGTCTGTGCACTGAAGGAGTCGCTCTCCCAGCTGGCGCTTCAAGCACCCTCGCCATGTCTGCAATGCCCAGCCCATAGCGGCTCTGCTGCCAGCAAACGCAAATGCAACTAGTTTTCACTTGCTTTTTTCAACCTCTTTATTGATAATGGTTATCAACAACCTTATCATTCGTAATCGCAGCAAGGATCAGCAGAGATGTACGTTTGCATTTGCCATGCCGTAACCGACACTCAAATCCGTCAAGCAGTTAGCGATGGCGCCTGCTCTATGCGAGATCTACGAAATGAACTGAATGTTGCGACCCAGTGTGGTCGCTGCGCCTGCCATGCTCGCGATGTGCTGAAAGAGGCCCTGTATCAAATTCAGGAGCCGATGATCGCCAGCGCCGCATAGCCGCCACCGCAGCCGGAAAACCTCGCTTGCCCAGGCGGGGTTTTTGCGTTGCTTTATGCTATGCTTGGCTCATCCACGAGCCATACTGCGGAGACCGGCATGAAAGGCGACAAAAAGGTTATTGCTTACCTGAACAAAGCACTCACCAACGAACTCACTGCCATCAATCAATATTTCCTGCATGCCCGCATGTATAAAAACTGGGGCTTGAAGAAACTCGGTGATCACGAGTATCACGAATCGATCGACGAAATGAAGCATGCTGACAAGTTGATCGAGCGCATTCTGTTTCTGGAAGGCCTGCCCAATCTGCAGGATCTGGGCAAATTGATGATCGGTGAAAACGTCGAGGAAATGCTGAAATGCGACCTCAAGTTGGAAATGGCCGCCTGCCCGATGCTGAAGGAAGCCATTGCCCACTGTGAATCAGTGCAGGATTACGTATCCCGTGAGTTGTTCGAGGACATTCTGGAAAGCGAAGAAGAGCATATCGACTGGCTGGAAACCCAGCTGGATCTGGTCGACAGGATGGGCATCCAGAACTATATCCAGCTCAACGCAACCGATTCATCCAGTTAATCGATTAACCTGTTTTTTTCAGCGCCCCGTCAAGCGTATTCAAACAAAGGCCCACATGCACACTCAGCACGCCATGGTGATTGATGATGACCCGATCAGCCGCAAACTGATACGCGCCATGCTCAGCCAGGCGGGCTGGGGGGTTTTTGATACGTCTGATGGGGAGCAGGCACTCGCGTATTTCCAACAGAACCCGACGCAACTTGTCTTTCTGGAAATCGGCCTGCCGGGACGCAATGGCACTGAGATCTGCCGAGACATCCGCAGCCATCAACAACACCCGACCCGCATCATTGCCTTTACGCATCACGCACAGGAATCGGACAAGAAAGCCTTCCTGGCCAATGGTTTTGATGACATCCTGATCAAGCCCATTTCGCACGCCACGTTGAATCATCTACTGGACTCACTGACTCCGGCCACGACAGACTAGACGTTACGGCTGAGGGCAGTCCAACCGCCTCGTCAACATCCAGACGGCGGGAAAGTCGTTTCTGCTGTCGTGTCCAGGCATTGCCAATCAAACACCACGCTTGGCACGCCTGATGCTGCCTGTGCATCTGCATCCACCGCAATACCAGGAATGGCCACCAAGGCATCACCAGCAAACAAAAGCGGTAGACGCGTTCTGACCCAAGGGGGCACGCGAGCCTCCTGCAGCAGCGCTTTGACTGGCCGACTGGGGCCACCCATTCGGGGCCGGAGCATTTCCCCACCCTGTCGTAAGCGCAAGCACAATGGTCCGGCCAGCCTGCTCAGTGCCACGCCGTGCCCATGGGACATCTGGGCGATCAATCGCCCGGATAGTGAGGCGAAATCCATCTGACCAGGGCCCCGCCACTCAAACCCAACCTGATCAGCCTGCAACACGGCATCACGAACCAGCCAGATCAAACCATCGTAACGCGCCAAAAAGCCGCAGCTCAGTCTGATCCGAGGGTCTGCGTCCACACGCTGCCCCAGCAGTTGCTTCAGCGCCTCTTGTTGCGATGCGGCAGGCAGTGTCGCACCACATTTTGCAACGAACCACCGCAGCAGATTACCAGCGCGGGCGGGTGACAAATGGTCAAAACATTTGATCGGCAAGGTGCGCGATGACCAATCAACACCTTTGGCATCCAGCCCAGCCAACGCATCCTGCAACTCGCTGGCCTCGGCGCACAGGCTGGCAGCCCGCCCCAGCACTTGCCTGACTTCGGGGTATGACTCTGCCAACTGCGGGAGAATGCGATGACGGATGAAGTTGCGGTCGTAGCGGGTATCTGTGTTGCTTTCATCCTCCACCCACTGCAGTGCAGAACTCTGCGCATAGCCAGCCAACACCTGCCGGGGCACAGTCAGAAAGGGTCGGACGAAATCGGGCCACCCTACTGCATGGCGGATGGCAGGCATGGCTGCCATGCCTTTCACACCACCGCCGCGCAATAGTTGCAGCAAGACAGTTTCCGCTTGGTCGTCCTGATGATGTGCGAGCAAAACCGCATGGACAGGCAGCCGCCTCAGCGCCGTGTAGCGGGCATCCCGAGCGACCGCTTCCAGGCTCTCGCCCCCTTGGCGCTGCAGCTGCAACGCCACCACAGCAATCGGTATTCCCAGCCGCGTGCAGAGATCCACGCAGAACTGCGCCCAGACTGCTGCATTCGGGCTGATCTGATGATTGACATGCAAGGCTTGTAACGTGATGCCCAGGCTAGGTGCCACCTGTGCAGCCAGATGCAATAAGACGACTGAATCCAGCCCGCCACTCAGTGCGATGGCAACGGGCTGGTCAGCATATGGGGTGAGGTGATCGACGAGGCATTGCCGCAGGACAATGTCAGGCGGCAATTTCCTTGAACTTGCCATAACCCATCAAACGCTCGTAACGCGCATCCATCAGTTCGTCCAACGACTTGCCCTGTAACGCACGCAAACCATCTTGCAACACTTTGCGCATGGTCTGCATCATGGCCGCCGGGTCACGGTGTGCACCGCCACATGGCTCTTGGATGACCTTGTCGACCAGGCCAAGTGTCTTCAAGCGCCCTGCCGTGATGCCCAGCAGCTCAGCAGCCTCGGAGGCCTTCTCCGCGCTCTTCCACAAAATGGATGCGCAACCCTCTGGCGAAATCACTGAATAGGTTGAGTACTGTAGCATCTGCACAACGTCACCGATCGCGATTGCCAGCGCACCGCCCGAGCCACCTTCACCGATCACCGTGACAATGATCGGCACCCGCAGTTTGGACATTTCGAACAGATTGCGGCCAATCGCTTCGGACTGCCCACGCTCTTCGGCACCAACGCCAGGATAGGCGCCTGTGGTATCCACAAAGCTCAATATCGGCATGCCGAATTTCTCGGCCAGCTTCATTGCCCGCAATGCCTTGCGATAGCCCTCTGGGCGTGGCATGCCAAAGTTGCGTATGATCTTTTCCTTGGTGTCACGGCCTTTCTGATGGCCAATGATCATCACCGCTTGGCCATTGAAACGAGCCATGCCGCAGACGATGGCAGGGTCATCTGCAAAGGCACGATCCCCATGCAGTTCGTTGAATTCGGTGAACAGCCCTTTGACGTAATCCAAAGTGTAAGGACGTTGTGGATGACGCGCCACCTGGGAGATCTGCCAAGGCGTCAGCTTGCTGTAGATGGATTTGGTCAAATCCTGGCTTTTGGCCTGCAAGCGGGAGATTTCTTCTGAAATATCCACAGCGGAATCATCTTGAACATAGCGCAACTGGTCGATCTTACCTTCCAGCTCGGCAACCTGTTGTTCAAAATCGAGAAAGGTGGTTTTCATTGTGTACCAGACCTCATGTGAGGGGCATCAGTGCAATGGTTCGGTTCACATCCAGCATGCTCAGACATTGCTGAATACGATATTTGCCCTGACGCCGGGTTTCTGCATGCCGATCCGTGATGCCACATTGATCAGGATCGGGGCATAAGGCTTAGGATCGAGGCGGTCGCCATCCTTTGCCACCATCAGCAATACCGCCACCGAGGACGGATCGGTGATGGCCAATTTGGTGCACTCATCATCAGTCAATATGATTTCAAAGTGCAGGCCCAACATGGTGGGGTCGATCAAGCTGAATACGACATCGGCCTCATCCAGCGATTGCAACCACAACATGACGGGGGTTTGTTTATCTTCATGAAACAGCTTGTAGCGACGAGATTGATCGAATCCAAGAATAGGCTCCGGAAAGAAAATCACTGAATCAGGGTCAATCTCGATATCGCCAAAACGGGTAGACTGCAGTTGCATAGTGCCTCCAGATCATTCATGACGGGACGACTGGTTAACCACACCACACATCCGACCCCATGCCTTGCTGATTGACAGCATCGGGCATGGTCGAATCGATTGCAAGCATACGCGAAAAGTCATTGCAGCCCAATTGGCTTGGCGAACATATCCGCCTTTCACCATGCGCACCATTGGGGTTTACCTAGATCCAGTCAGCGTATCCGGCAGGCGTTGAGTGACGTCAACAGCTGCAAGCCTTTGGCTTGATGCAGCCATCGGCGTAAGATAACGCCCAGTTCTGCCATTTCAGTTGGAGTATTTTGCAGTGGAACCCTATCTCTTTTGGCTGATTGCTGGATGTGTGCTGATCGGCATGGAGCTGGTCAGCGGCACCTTCTATATGCTGATACTGGGCTTGGCCTTCTTGTTTGCCGCGCTCGGCGCTTGGCTGGGCCTGTCGGACATGAGCCAGATTCTGCTGGCCGGCTCAGTGGGCATCGCTGGCGTGCTCATTTTGCGGAAATACCGGCGTTATCAATCCAGCCGTGTCCCGCCTTCATCACAAAGCCTGGATATCGGCCAGCGGGTGAAAGTTGTCCAATGGCTGGATGAGCGGCATGCCCGGGTCGCCTACCGGGGCAGCGAGTGGGATGCCGAGCTGGTACAGGGACATGCCAACGCGGCCATCCTGTATATTCAGGATGTGCGTGGTTCGATATTGCTATTGAGTGAAAAACAACCCGAAGGAGTGAATGATGCTGGAAACCATGGTCGCCTTTCTGATCGTCGCCATCATCTTCGTCGTTAAAGCTGTCAAGGTCGTCCCGCAACAACACGCCTGGGTCATCGAGCGCCTGGGGCGCTTCCATGCGGTCTTGCAGCCCGGCCTGAACATTGTCATTCCGTTCATCGATCGCTTGGCCTACCGGCATAATCTGAAAGAGATTCCGCTGGATGTGCCCAGCCAGATCTGCATCACCAAAGACAATACGCAGCTGACTGTAGATGGCATTCTGTATTTTCAGGTGACCGACCCGAAACTGGCCAGCTACGGCTCCAGCGATTACATCTTGGCCATCACGCAATTGGCCCAGACCACCCTCCGCTCGGTGGTCGGGAAGATGGAGCTGGACAAGACCTTTGAGGAGCGCGATGACATCAACCGTACCGTGGTGGCCTCGTTGGACGAAGCAGCGGCCAATTGGGGGGTCAAGGTGCTTCGCTATGAGATCAAGGATCTCACCCCGCCCGCCGAGATTTTGCATGCCATGCAGCGGCAGATCACCGCCGAACGCGAAAAGCGGGCTTTGATCGCAGCATCGGAAGGCCGCAAACAGGAACAGATCAATCTGGCGACCGGTGAGCGCGAAGCCGCCATTCAACAATCGCAGGGTGAGCGGCAGGCAGCGATCAACCAATCGGAGGGGGACAAGCAAGCAGCCATCAACCGTGCGGAAGGCGAGGCAGAAGCCATCAGGCTGGTCGCACATGCCACCGCCGACGCCATTGCATCGGTCGCCCAGACCATTCGCCAGCCTGGCGGCATGGAAGCCGTCAATCTCAAAGTGGCCGAGCAGTATGTCAGTGCGTTCGGCAACCTGGCCAAAACGGGCAACACGCTGATCCTGCCCGGCGACCTGAGTAATATGGGCAGCCTGATCGCCTCAGCGATGAGTGTGGTGAAACAGAGCCAATCCGGCAATACCACCTCATGACAGGAAATCTTCTACATCTGGTTGTGAAAAGAATCTGAATCCATGCATTTTGACATCATCATCATCGGCTCCGGCTTGGCTGGAATGACCCTGGCGCTGAATCTTGCCGACAAAAAAAAGGTGTGCCTGATCACCAAGCGTGGCCTGGTGGATGGCGCCAGCAATCTGGCACAGGGTGGCATTGCCGCCGTCCTCGACAATCAGGACTCCACGGACGCCCATATCAAGGACACCTTGATCGCGGGTGCCGGCCTGTGCAACGAGGAAACCACCCGCTTCATCGTTGAACACGCCAAAGCTGCCATCGATTGGCTGATCAATCTGGGCGTACCATTCACCCGTGATGCGCACCACGAAACCGGCTTCCACCTGACCCGTGAAGGGGGCCATAGCCATCGTCGCATCATTCATGCCGCAGATGCCACCGGCGAAGCCGTGATCAAGACCCTGAGCGGCAAAATCCGTGCCCACCCACACATCACAGTGCTGGAAGACCATATCGCCATTGACCTGATCACCGGCAGAAAACTGGGGCAAGCTGACAACGCATGCCATGGCGTCTATGTGCTGGATCGCAAACAGGACAAGGTCTTATCGCTATCGGCAGATCATACTGTTCTGGCGACAGGCGGGGCGGGCAAGGTCTACCTTTACACCACCAACCCGGATATCGCGACGGGCGATGGCATTGCCATGGGCTGGCGGGCGGGCTGCCGGGTGGCCAATATGGAGTTCATCCAGTTCCACCCCACCTGCTTGTATCACCCCCATGCCAAATCCTTCCTGATTTCCGAAGCGGTGCGAGGCGAAGGCGGTATCTTGCGGTTGCCTGATGGCAGCCGCTTCATGCCCCAGCACGATGAACGGGCTGAGCTGGCCCCCCGCGATATCGTGGCCCGGGCCATCGACTTCGAGATGAAAAAGCACGGCCTGGATTGTGTCTATCTGGATATCTCTTACAAACCTGCGCGTTTCATTCAAGAGCATTTCCCGACCATCTACAGCCATTGCCACAGCCTGGGCATCGACATCACCAAGCAACCCATTCCGGTGGTGCCGGCAGCGCACTATACCTGCGGCGGGTTGGTGACCGACCTGAAAGGCCGAACAGATGTGCCACGGCTGTACGCCATTGGCGAGGTTGCATGTACTGGCCTGCATGGCGCCAACCGGCTGGCCTCGAATTCACTGCTGGAATGCCTGATCCTGGGGCGGGCGGCAGCCGAAGACATTCTCACCGCCAGCCCTCCACCCCGCCTCGATATTCCTGCTTGGGATGAGAGCCGGGTGACAGACCCGGACGAGGAGATTGTCATCTCCCACAACTGGGATGAGCTGCGTCGTTTCATGTGGGACTATGTCGGCATCGTGCGCACCAATAAACGGCTAGAGCGCGCACAACACCGGATCAATCTGCTGCATGACGAGATTCACGAATACTATAGCCATTTCCGCGTCAGCAATGATTTGATCGAGCTGCGCAATCTGGTACAGACTGCAGATCTGATTGTCCGGTGCGCCATGGCTCGACATGAAAGCCGTGGCCTGCATTTCAGCCGAGACTATCCGCAGATGGCGGCTCAAGCAATCAATACTGTACTGACACCCAACTGAAACCCAAGTATGCAGAGCAGGGGCTCGCCAGCCCCTGACTCAGGCCCGGTTGACCGCTCGGTCAGGGTACCTCATGTGGATTGGCTGCCAGATCAACCCGCCAGCGCCATTTCAACCAAACCCGCAGACGACGCGACGCCTCGTGCTCCACCTGATCAGGCAACATCACCAGGCGATGAATTTTCGTATCAGTCTGCAACACAAGAATCATCAAGGTCGACGTGACCAGGCTATCTCCTCGTATCAGCGCAGGCTGCCAGCGCTGGTCGACAGCAATGGATACCTGATCACGCGCATTGATTTCAAGGCCATCGATGTGCTGGATGGCTCGATGCCGCCAGTGCCACACCGCGCTGGCCAGCACCAGGCCAACAGCCAATAACCGGATCGAAAGCGGGATGGCGCTGGCCAGCAAAGTAGCGCACACGGCCAAGCCGTGCATGGCCTGCACCAGCCCGGCCAGCAACGGAGAGGAGCGGATCTCCAGACGGAGCATGCGCTGGGAAGGCATCAGCGGCGGGGGGGTATTCCCTGGTGCGCAAGCCGGATTGCCTCATCTACGGTCAGCAGACGTAACGACATGTGCTCCAGTGGTAGCGGTGCAGGCAGTGCAGGCTGTGCAGCCGTGTCCACCTTTGGCTCATCATATTGGTGCTCAATGCGGCCTGTGCTCATATCAAATGTAATCGCCATGATGGTCTCCTTTGGCCAGATTCATCCAATCAACATCTGCATATTCAGATTATCGGACAAAACATGGATTCACAAGCACCAAGTGGACCAGTGGTCGATCAGTGCGCCCCATTCATCAGCTTGAGCACCTGCAACATCCACATACCCGCCAAGTTGAAGAAATCACGGAGTATTGTGGTCCAATATGGCAGGGAAAAGTAAAAGGCCACGAAACCAATACCCATGGTCAAGGGAAACCCAACCGCGAACAGATTGAACTGTGGCGAGGCCCGGGTCATCACCCCAATCGCCATATTGGCCACCAACAGGGCGGCCACAACAGGCATGGACAGCGTCAGCCCCATGATGAAAATCTGCTCACCCCACTTGAACATCAACTTGAATGCGCCCGCGCTCAGGGGGGTCAGTTGAATCGGCAATACCTGAAAGCTTTGTACTAGGGTGGCCAGCACCACCAAGTGCCCATCCAATGCAAAGAAGGTCAAGATGCCGAACAATGAGGTGATCTGTGATACCACAGGCACCTGTGTGCCATGTGTCGGGTCAAAGAACATGGCAAATCCCAGCCCCATCTGCAGGCCAGCCAGATGGCCCGCCATCTCGATTGCCGTGAACACCACTCGCATGACCAATCCCATAGCCATGCCAATGATGACCTGCTGCGTCATGACCAACAGACCATACGCCGAGAACGGGCTCACCGCTGGCATGGTCGGCAGGATAGGCATCAATGCCAAAGTGATCAAAACAGCAAAACCGATTTTATACGGCGCTGGAATGCTCCGGCTGCCAAACACTGGGTCAGTGCCAATCAGCGCCAGTATCCGCACGAACGGCCAGAAAAAGGAAGCCAGCAGCGCTGTCAGCAGGTCGGAATTGAACTGCACCATAGGCGACGATGATTAGCCGATCAGGGTGGGAATGCTGGTGAACAGGCGGATGGTGTAATCCATGATGAGCTGGATCATCCACGGCCCAGCCAGCACCATGACCGCAAAGGTGACAATCAGCTTGGGAATGAACGAAAGCGTCATCTCGTTGATCTGGGTGGCTGCCTGGAACACGCTGACCAACAGCCCGACCACCAATGCGGCAATCAGCATGGGTGCCGACAGCAGCAGCATGACCTCCACCGCACGCTGAATCAATGTCACGACCATTTCTGGGGTCATCGCCCACTCCTTGCAACCAAACTGTTTGAGCCCGACTGATGATCAGGTCAGGTATAAAAGCTTTGCACCAGCGAGGTCATCAGCAATGTCCAACCATCCACCAGCACAAACAGCATCAATTTGAATGGCAATGAGATGATGACTGGCGACACCATCATCATGCCCATTGACATCAAGACACTGGCCACCACCAGGTCGATGATCAGAAAAGGCAGAAACACCAGAAAACCGATCTGAAAAGCGGTTTTCAGCTCACTGGTGATATAGGCCGGAATCAACGTTTTCAGGCTGACATCTTCTGGGCCATTGGGCTTGGTTGCACCCGAGAGCTCGATGAAAGTAGCCAGATCCTTTTGTCGGGTCTGTTTCAACATGAATTGCTTCAATGGTTCGCTGCCTTTGGCGATGGCCTGATTGAAGGTCATCTTGTCTTCCGCAAAGGGCTGGTAGGCCTCGACATAGATCTTGTCAAACACCGGTGCCATCACAAACATGGTCAGAAACAGCGCAAGACCGATCAACACCTGATTGGGCGGCGTAGTAGCCGTACCCATCGCCTGCCGAAGCAAGGAGAGCACGATGATGATGCGCGTAAACGAAGTCATCATCAGCAGCAAGGCCGGCAAAAAGGTGAGCGCCGATATCAGCAGCAGCGCCTGGACGGACAACGTGTAATTCTGCCCACCACCTGGTGCCGGCGCACTGGTCAGCGCGGGCAAACCGTCAGCCGCCCACCCCAAGGCTGGCAACAACACGAGGCATAAGCCGACCAGCAGTTGAATAGGGTGCAAGGTCGATACGATGCGATTCACAGCGTCATCTGCTCTCAGTGAAATATCAGAAACAGCGTGGCAGGCACAGCTGACCAGGCTTTATTGTTCTTGTTGCGTCGTATTGCGGGCGGGTATCTTCTGCATGGCCTGACTCAGCCATCTGGCAAAAGGAGCCTCTCCATTTGCACCTTGCAGCGACTCGGCATGCTCAGGCCGCGGCAACGTGTGCAAGGTGTTGACCTGATTGGCCGTCACCCCTAGCACCAGCCAGGTATCTGCCAGCTCGACCACCACCACGCGCTCTTTGGGGCCTACCATGACCCCCCCGATCACTTTCATGCCCGCGCCACCCTGCATGCCGCCAGGCGTCATGCGTTTCAGCACCCAGGCGCAGGCCGCTATTGCCGCCAATACCAATAGCAAGGCCAAAAAGACCTGCAACAGACTACCTGCGGTCGGGGTGCTGGCCGCCGCAGGTGGTGCGGCGAAAGAACGAACAGAAAGGAAAACGAGCGGCAGAACAGCGACTCGCATCACTTGTGAAGCCGCCGTATCCGCTCTTGCGGAGTCACAATATCGGTCAAGCGGATGCCGAACTTGTCGTTCACCACCACCACCTCACCTTGTGCAATCAGACAGCCATTGACCAATACATCCATCGGCTCACCCGCCAAGCCATCCAGCTCGACCACAGAGCCCTGGGCCAATTGCAGCAAGCTGCGGATGGCGATTTTGGTCCGACCCAGCTCGACTGTCATATGGACAGGAATGTCCATGACCATGTCGAAATTGGGCGGCAGATCAGAGCGCCTGTCAGGTTGAGCGTCGAAATTCTGGAAGATATCCGCCGGCGAAACCGCGCTGGCGCTCGCTGGCTCCTCGGCCTTGCTGGCCGCCATGGCGGCATCAGCAGCTTCCTGCTCGGCCAACGCAGCAGCCCAGTCATCCAGGCCTTGTTCTTCGGCAGGTTGTTCTTCTTCAGCCAACTTCATCTCCCGTATTCAATAGATCCACACCCGCGAGAATCTTGTCGACCTTCAATGCATACTGCCCATTCTTGATGCCATATTTGCACTCAAACAACGGCACGCCATCCACTTCCGCCACGATGGCATCGGGAATCTCCAGTGAGATCACATCCCCCACTTTCAAATCCAAGATATCCCCCAGCAGAACGGGCGCTTGTCCCAGATTGGCTACCAGATCGACTTCGGCACCTTGCACCTCTCTGGAGAGCAATTTCACCCATCGGTTGTCCGCCTCCATACGATCAGCCTGCATCGAGCTGTAGAGCAAGTCACGGATCGGCTCGATCATAGCATAGGGGAAACAGACGTGAAAATCGCCGCCCCCCGCGCCCAGCTCGATTTTGAAAGTCGTCGTGACGACCACCTCGGTTGGCGTCGCAATATTGGCAAACTGCGTGTTCATCTCGGATCGGATGTACTCAAACCCCACCTCGAATACCGGGTCCCAAGACTTCTTATATTCATCGAACACTACATTCAGCAGCCGATGGATGATGCGTTGTTCAGTGGCGGTGAAATCACGGCCTTCGACGCGCACATGGTACCGACCATCCGAGCCGAACAGGTTGTCTACCACCAGAAACACAAAATCCGGATCGAAAATGAACAAAGCCGTCCCACGTAACGGCTTCATATGAATCAGGTTCAGGTTGGTGGGAACCACCAGATTACGGATGAATTCGCTGTATTTCACCACCCTGACCGGGCCGACCGAGATTTCCGCGCTACGACGCATGAAGTTGAACAGCCCGATCCGCAGATTACGGGCGAACCGCTCATTGATGATTTCAAAGGTCGGCATCCGGCCACGGACAATACGCTCCTGCCGACCAATGTCATAATTTCGAACCTGTGACGCATCGGAAGACTCTTCCTCCGAATCTTCCTCGCCGGTCACCCCGCGTAGCAGGGCATCGACCTCTTCCTGGGAAAGGATATCGTCTGACATATCACTGCAATATAAAGGAGGAGAGCGTCACCGATTGCACGCCTTCATCATCATCAGCGCCCATCGCCTCATTGATGGTAGCCTTCAATTCATCAATCAGTTTCTTCTTGCCCTCTGCGGTCTTCAAATCCACTGCCTGTTTCGAGGATAGCAGCAAAATGACATTGTTGCGGATCTTTGGCATGTAGGACTTGAGCTTTTCCTTCTCCTTTTCATCCAACAATTCCACATTGATCTCAGTTTGCAGCATCTCATTGTTCTCGCCCGCCAGATTGACGGTGAACACCTCCAGTTTTTCAAATACTGGAGCGGCTTCATGCTCCTTCTTCTTTTTCTTCTTATCCTTTTTCTTGGGCTCCTCCTTCTCATGGGCCACCTCGGCCTCATGCTCTGGTGACGAGCCCCCACCACTCAACAGCAAAACTGCTGCAACCCCGCCTATCACCAAAATCAGCACCAAGAGCAGTGCGACGATGATAACGAGCATCTTCTTGCTTTTCGGCTTTTCTTCGGACATCCCTGAGGCCTCGATTGAGTGCGTTCCACGTGACTAAACAACGTAACCGCTTATTCTTTCACTGAACTTTAGCAGCAGTATGATTACCCTGCCAAAACATAAAGCAAAACAATTATATCGGAAACATAGTTTAGGTAGTTTCTAAAAAAACAAAACGGATGACCTCCGCCATCCGCTTTCCCCAATTCTGTTTCGCAGCACCCATGTAAGACCTTGATTCAAGCCCGGATACTGATCCCCCAGGGCTGCGTGGCCGCCCGCCACAATGGCTCGACTTCCACCTCATCCTGTTTGGACGCCCCTCTACGGCCATGCCCCTGCGACTGCTGGCGCTGATCAGCCAATGACTGACCACCGACCTGCACACTCCCCATCGCAAGGCCGCTCTCGGCAAACATGGCAGACAGCCGCGGCAAGGCCGACTCGATGACCTCACGCACCGAGGCATGTGGCGAGGCAAACACCAGGCTGGCCTGATCATTCTGCACTGTGACCCTGACTTCCAGCGGGCCCAGATGCGGAGGATTCAGTTGCATCTCCGCAATCTGGTTCTGCTGCCCGGACAACCAGATCAAATTCTGCCCCAGCTCCTTCCCCCAACTTACGGGCTCCGACACTGGCGCAGCAATCTGCATGGCATGCGGCTGGCGCATTTGCGCCGATTCGGCTCGATTGACAAGCTGCGCCCCCTGCATCGCCTGCGCCTGATTCATCATATCCTCGAAGTGCTCCTGCTGCCCCGCGTCGCCCGGCAAATTTTTCCGCTGCACGGCAGAATCTTCCACCGCCAAGCTATCCACCAGAGAAGATGTCAGGGCGTCAGCCAACCCCTCCCCCCCCACATTAGGGGCACCAACCTCCACACTGGCCGCCTCGACCAGATCAGGCTTGGATTCCACAGGGGCCTGTATCTGCGCAAACAACGCTGTCAACAAAGGGTTCATCAACTCGGCTACATCATCGCCTACCTTCTTTTCCTGACCTTGCTCCTTGGCATCCACAGGCTGCTCCATCGGCAACGCTTTCAGATCCAAAGGTAGCGCAAGCTGCCCCAGCGCCATCTGCAATGCCGCACCGAAACCCGCCCCCACGCCAGCGCCATCAGGTACCGTTGACGGCAACTCGGCAGGCATCGAAGCGGGCATCAATACAGTCAGCGTAATCTCGGCCATGGGCCTCACCCCTCACAAATCATTTGTCACGCCAAACATAAGCAAGACCTGGGCCAAACCAACAGATCAGCCAAGCAAGAGAAAAGATCTAGCCAAAACGGGAAAATTCAGATATAGTGCGCGCCTCGCTCGGGGCATGGCCTATCTTGGCCCATTCTCAATGCCCAGCACATCAGGAGGTGTGGCAGAGCGGTTTAATGCACTGGTCTTGAAAACCAGCGAGGGTGCAAGCCCTCCGTGAGTTCGAATCTCACCGCCTCCGCCAGAATTTAAAAAAGCCACGATTATCGTGGCTTTTTGCTTTCAATAGCAGTGCAGCTACAAATCAACAACGCCAACAATCCACTCCAAAATCAGTTCAGCGCAGGCCATCGAGCCACATCAACAGGATCGTGATTGAAATACCAGAAGGTAATTCGTCACGATTCGATAAAAAACGATCCACGTCAGTCATCATCACCACCCTACCATCTAGCATCGCAGATATTGAGCTACCCAGAAGCCAGTTCGATTGACTGATTTTGCATATCATCGGTCAACGAACATTATTGATCCGGCCCTTTGATGTTTTAACCCGCCGCATACTTGACTACCGGGTCCTGAAAATAGGCTCGGACGCGCTCCGGGGATTGCTCCAGCTGCGTCATGTGTTCATT
>NZ_JACHHY010000036.1 GCF_014202905.1 Chitinivorax tropicus
GCTTGAGAAGTCGGGAAGAGGAAAGTGCGATATGGGGGGATGGTGCATCCCCAAACGACAGTATGTCGTCCAGGGGCCGGCAGAAGAGGAGGCCTGTGGAATTCGGACAGTCCGTTAAGTGGATTCGCAGAGGCCAGAACCGGCCATAATGGCCGGCGGAAAGAACGCTACGATGCCGAAACAAAACCGATGGACACACTGCCGCACTGAAAGCCAACCCATCAAGGGCAACAGGACACTGCTGAGCTGGCTCAGCAGCACCATATTCATCCCTCACAGATCACAGCATGGAAGCAACAGCTGGTCAAACATACAACCGGGCTTTTCTGCGGCAGCAAAGACCACTCCGAACCCGCAGTGGATCTGAAAGCCCTCCACGCCAAGATCGACCAATTGGCGCTGGAGAACGATCTTTTGTCCAGCGCGCTCAGCCAAGCAGGCATGCCGAGCGTAAAGCGATGATTGATCTCCCCCATGGACTGCCGATCAACCGGCAGGCAAAGCGGGTCGGCATGGCCAGATCCAGCGCCTATTACCAGTCGCAGCCCATCAGTGAAGCTGATCTGGCGCTGATGCGTCGGATCGGCAAGCTGCATCCGGAGCATCCCTTCGCCGGCGCCCATATGCGGGTCCGCCGCTGTGCAGAGAAGACGTCCGGATCGACAATGACCAGCCGAATTGCAATTTGCTGCAGGACCAGCGCCGCCTGCCTCGTACACCAGATGGACGTTGCGATATTGGCGCTGTCGAAGTGAAATGAAATGATCCAACTGCCCGGCCACACCCACCGGGTGGCCGGGCTCATGCATGGCGCTCATACACATCTCAGATAAAGCACCTCCACGCACTGCATCACACTACCGATATCAAGCCATACAAACTCAGCCGACCGCTGCCTCCACGGCATATCTTTTTTGCCCATACAGACAGTTCTCTTTCATTGAAACATACTTTATACTGTATTCATTTACAGCTAAAATGTCGCCCATGGCTACCCCCATTGCTCATCTGCGCACCACTCGAGATATCGAACAGCATCCGCCCGTCGTGCACAAACCTGTCATTTCCAGCGGGTTTGCCACGCTTGACCGAGTGCTGCCCGGCGGCGGTTGGCAAATTGGCATGGTGGCTGATGTATTGCGATCCCCTTTCGGGGGAGAAATGGCATTGCTGCTGCCGTTATTGGCCACCCTGACCCAGCAGGCAAAGCAGGTTTACCTGTTGGCCCCACCCTATATTCCTTATGCACCTGCCTTGCAGGCGGCTGGCGTCGACCTTGCGCACCTGATCTGGCTTGACCCACCCACCAGCCAAGCAGGTTTATGGGCCACCGAGCAGATTGCCCGGGAGCCCGGTGGCGCAATCATCAGCTGGCTGACGCACGCACCGTCAGACCCGCAATGCCAACGGCTCATGCGGGCGAATGAGCTGGGGCAGAACGTGCTGATCCTGATCCGCCCACTTGAGCGACAGCTGACACCTACCCCGTTCAAGCTCCGCTTGAGCGTATCACCCCTCCCTGATGGCACCGAGGTCCAGATCCTGAAGCGCCAAGGTGCGCCGGTAGTTCAACCTATTTTTCTTCAACGTCAAGACGATGTTGTGGCTAGCACTGTATTTCCCGTCCCTGCCGCTCGACACAACCGGCCAAGCCTCGTCGCTTGCTGAGCCTGTCGCCGTGGTCGAAGGCCATGGTGCCCAGGAATGGGTGGTGTGCTGCAACGCGCTGGCCACACAAGCCGGCATCCAGCCCGGCATGAAACGGAGCGCCGCCAGCACCTTGCTTGGTTCACTCCGTTTTCTGAAACGGCAGGCCGAACAAGAAGCACAGACATTGGCCCATCTCGCGGGCTGGGCGCAGCAGTTCACGCCAGCAGTCTCGATTGCCCTGCCCTGTAGCCTGTTACTGGAGATCAGTGGCAGCCTGGACTATTTCCACGGGCTGGATGCCCTGATTGAGCAGGTCCAACAGGGCTTGGCCACATATGAGATGGCCGTGCAGATTGGCTGCGCCATCACGCCCCTGGCCGCCACCTGGCTTGCGCTGGCCGGGATACCCACACAGGTGACAGATATGGAGAGTCTAGCCCTTCAGCTCGGGCAGCTTGCTGTGGATATCCTGCCGATCCCGCTCACACAGCGGCAGCAGCTGAGGCGCCTGGGTATCGATTGCCTGAGCGCATTGATCCGGCTGCCGCGCGCGGGGCTGGCCAGGCGCTTTGGTCCGGCCTTGTCCACTCTGCTCGATCAGGCACTGGGCAAGCAACCTGACCCCCGCCCCTGCTTTCAGCCACCAGCCTATTTTGAAAAACGCATTGAGCTGGCATGGCCCATCGAGGAAACCGAGCCGCTGTTGTTCATTGGTCGTCAATTGGCGATTGCCTTGGCCAATTACCTGCAGGGCTTGAATCGTGGCGTGCTGCAGGTGCGATATCAGCTGGAACATGGCAATCACACCACAACCACCTTGGATGTCGGCCATGGCCAGCCGACGCGGCAAGCGGCGGTGTTTGTTGCTGTCCTGCGGGAACGGCTGGCCAGCTTTTCATTGCCCGCGCCGATCGAAGCAGTCACCTTGATGGCAGCGCAACTGGAGCCACTGGCCGGACGCAATCTCGATATCTTCACCCCCCAGCAGCACGCCGCCAGCAGTGGGCTGCTGCATGCACGCTTGGCAGCGCGCCTGGGGCAGGCATCGATCAAGCAGATCACCTCAGTTGACGAGCATCGACCCGAGCGGGCATGGGCGCTGGGCAAGCCTACCGCTGCCCCCATGCCCCAGGCCACACAACGTCCCACCTGGCTCATCGCCCCACCCTTGCCGCTCACGCAACGCCATCACCAACTCTGGCATACCGAACGCCTGTTCCATCAGGGCCTGCCGGAGCGGATCGAAGCAGGCTGGTGGGATGACGAACGCGTGACACGCGATTACTGGATCGCTCAGGGAGCGTCCGGCCAGCGCTACTGGATCTTCCAAGAGCGAGAAACCGGCAACTGGTTTCTGCATGGTGTATTCGACTGATCATCATGTTGCCTGACTACGCCGAACTGCATTGCCTCACCAATTTCACCTTCCAGCAAGGCGCATCGCATGCGGAGGAGCTGGTCAAACGCGCTGTCGAGTTGGGCTATCGCGCGCTGGCCATCACCGACGAGTGTTCACTGGCTGGCATCGTTCGCGCCCATGTTGCTGCCAAAGCACATCAGCTGCAGCTGATCATCGGCACCCGCCTGGTATTGGCCGACGGTACCCGGCTGATCCTGCTGGCACCGGACGGCCATGCCTATGCAGACCTCTCGTCCCTGATCAGCCATGGGCGGCGGCAAGCAGCCAAAGGCACTTACCACCTCACCCGGGACGACATCACCCGGCACAGCCCACACCTGCTGGCACTCTGGCTGCCACCCACCCCACCCACGCCGGATGATGCCGCCTGGTTGCAGCACACCTTTCCTGATCGCTGCTGGCTGGCGGCGGAACAGCTCTATCATCCGGGCGATCAGGCCCGCCTGCATCAACTCAGCCAGCTATCCAGGCAGACCGGCCTGCGACTGGTCGCAACTGGCGGGGTGGTGATGCATGTCCGCGCCCGTTTGATGCTGCAACACACCCTCACCGCCATTAGCCTAGGCAAGCCGATTGCCCAGTGTGGCCAGCACTTGCAGGCCAACAGTGAGCGCCACCTGCGCCCACGCCAGCACTTGGCCGACCTATACCCCCCTGCCTTGCTCGCGGAAACCATCCGCATTGCCGAACGCTGTCATTTCTCGCTGGATGAGCTGCACTATGCCTATCCGGTTGAGATGGTGCCACCAGGGCTGGATGGCATCGCCTATCTACGCAAACTGGTCAATAGCGGCTTGCAGCAGCGCTTTCCGGCAGGCACCAATGCATCGGTCGTGGCGCAGGCCGAAAAGGAGCTGGCCCTGATTGAAGAGCTGGGGTACGAGAACTACTTCCTGACCGTGCATGACATCGTCAGCTGGGCACGCGGCCAACACATTCTCTGCCAGGGGCGCGGCTCTGCCGCCAATTCGGTGGTCTGCTACGCCTTACACATCACTGAAGTCAGCCCGACGCTGACCCAGCTGCTGTTTGAGCGCTTCCTGTCTCGGGAACGGAACGAGCCGCCCGATATCGACGTTGATTTCGAGCACGAACGCCGCGAGGAGGTGATGCAATACATCTACCGCCGCTATGGCCGTGAACACGCTGCGCTGACCGCAACCGTCATCACCTATCGTAAACGCAGTGCGTTTCGCGATGTCGGCAGGGCGCTGGGCTATGAGGAAGCTCAGCTGGACAGACTGAGTGCCTCCCTGGCCTGGTGGGATGAGCCATCAGCCTGGCAGGCCCGCCTGCAGGAAGCTGGGTTTGACCCAGCAGCCAAGCAGGTGCAGTCTTTGCTGAAGCTGACACGCGAATTGATCGGTTTCCCCCGACACCTGTCGCAACATGTCGGCGGTTTCGTCATATCACGCAGCAGCCTGTCACAGCTGGTGCCCATCGAAAATGCTGCCATGGCCGATCGTACCGTCATCCAGTGGGATAAAGATGACCTGGACGCCATGGGCATGCTCAAAGTCGATATCCTTGCCTTGGGCATGCTCAGCGCCATCCGCAGGGCGCTCGATTCGGTATCACGTATTCGCGGCCAGCCCTTTACACTGGCCGACATCCCGCCAGAAGACCCTGCTGTGTACGCCATGCTGCAACGAGCCGACACCATCGGCGTGTTCCAGATCGAATCACGCGCCCAGATGAGCATGCTGCCCCGCCTCAAGCCCCGACATTTCTATGATCTGGTGATCGAGGTGGCCTTGGTCAGACCCGGCCCGATCCAAGGCGGCATGGTGCACCCTTATCTCAAGGCCAGACAAAGCCCGCACACCGTCACCTACCCGAGCAAGGATCTGGAAAGCATCCTGAAACGCACGTTGGGCATCCCCATCTTTCAAGAGCAGGTGATGCAGATTGCCGTGGTGGCCGCCGGGTTCACCCCTGGCGAAGCAGATCATTTGCGCCGCTCGATGGCCGCATGGCGCCGCACCGGCAAACTTGAACAATTCCGTGACCGGCTACGCACCGGCATGCTGGCGCGCGGGTACAGCGAGACCTTTGCCGAGCAGATCTTCCGCCAGATCGAGGGCTTTTCGGAATATGGCTTTCCGGAAAGCCATGCTGTCAGCTTTGCCTTGCTCGTCTACAGCTCCGCCTGGCTGAAATGCCATGCACCCGCTGCATTCTGCTGCGCCTTGCTCAACAGCCAGCCGATGGGCTTTTACTCACCGTCCCAGCTGATCCAGGATGCGCGCCGCCACCAAGTGACCGTTCTGCCGGTCGATCTCCAGCACAGCGAATGGGATTGCAGCCTGGAAGACATGGGTGACGGTCAGCACTCTGTGCGACTGGGTTTCAGCATGGTGCACGGCTTGAGCGAATCGACCGGACGCCGGTTGAGCACAGCACGGCCCGCATCAGGCTACCCAGATATCGAATCAGCCCGCCAGCTGGCTGCCTTGACACGTCAGGACATGGGCGCACTGGCCAATGCCAACGCCTTTTCTGCATTCACCGACAACCGGCGCGAAGCCTGGTGGGCCGTATTGGGGCAGGATACCCGCCACGACCTGGCCATCGGCACCATCAGCCCCGAAGCCACGCCTGGCCTACCAGCCCTGTCTGTTGCCGATGCCATCCAGGCTGATTACGCCAGCCTGGGGCTGACACTCGGCCCACACCCCTTGTCCCTGTTACGTCCCCGGCTCACCCAGCAACGCTTGCTCAGTGCAACCGCCATCAGCCAAATGCCAAATGGCAGACTGGCACGTTGTGCTGGGTTGGTGATTTCAAGGCAACGCCCTGGCACAGCCAGTGGCGTGGTCTTCGTCACGCTGGAGGACGAAACCGGCAACACCAACATCATCGTCTGGAACGAACTCGCCCAGACCCAGCGCAAAGCCCTGCTCGCCGCGAGGCTGTTGGGCGTTTACGGCATCATTCAACGGGAAGGGGCCGTGGTCCACCTGCTGGCCAAACGGCTGGTTGATCTGACAGACTGGCTGGATGGCCTACCCACTTCCAGCCGGGACTTCCGCTGAATGAGGCCCGCGCCATTGCCCATCCGGCGGGCCGCCCACCGCGCACGAGGAATCACTTCAGCGCACTGGGATCACCCCAGACCAGCCGGCTCGGACAGCTCGCCCAATGCATACCAGCCAACGGATTTCCATCACATCATCGATCACATGAAGTGTGGCATCCATGCCTTGCATGGCCGCCAAATCCGTTCTATACCCTGCTAATCAGCTTGCGAATCAATGCAAGCGCTGAAAACGCCGTGCGCTTTCGTCAACACGTCGCTGGATGTGGTAAACAGGCGCTGTTTCCTGCTGCGGCATGGTTTCACTTGGCATCGTTCGCCAATCCTCGTCGCGCTCTTGCCGTGTAATGACTGTGGCAATCAGTCATCGGCACGCCGAGACACGGTCAACCCTCTGCCGAGCCACACCGCCACCGCCTGCCCCATGCCATGGGCCTGATCGAGTGACGAGCCGGTGACTGATCATGGGCATATCGCCCACTGAAGCTCAAGCGCCGGATGAACGGCTCCAGCGGGATGCTTCCGCCTGGGCCATCGTCATATGGCACCCATCGTATGCGCAGTATATGTGGCGGGCGGACGATACACACCACACCTGACATCGTCCTGGCTCATTCCAATCACGAAACATGTGGAGATCAGTATGGCTGGCATGAATGATATTGAACATGTAGTGGTATTGATGCTGGAGAATCGCTCTTTCGATCACATGCTGGGTTTCTTGTATAAACCAGGTGATCCAGCCCTGGGTGGGCAGGCTTTTGAGGGCTTGAGTGGCAGTGAAACCAATCCGGACAAAAATGGCGCATCTGTGCCGGTGTTCCGCATCACACCAGATACCCCCAACGCCTACTTCATGCCGGGGGCCGACCCTGGCGAAGGCTACAAGGCGACCAATGCCCAGTTGTTCGGCAGCATCAATGCCCCCAGTGAGCCGCCCCCCCCAGGGCAATCCAACACCGGGTTCGTGACCGACTTCGCCTACACCCTGGGTTGGGAATCGCAAAAGCCCTCCTGGACCATCAAAGAGGGCACGACCGCCAATGACATCATGGGGGTGTTCACCCCGCAGATGCTACCAGTGCTGTCCGCGCTAGCACGTGGGTATGCGGTCTGTGATCACTGGTATTGCTCCGCCCCCACCGAAACCCTGCCCAACCGGGCATTTGCATTGGCGGCCACGTCCCAAGGGCATCTGGATGACCACACCAAGACGTTCACCTGCCCCAGCATCTTCGGCCTGCTGACCCAGGCCCAGGTGCCATGGGTCATTTATGGCTATGATTCTCCACCCTTGACCCGTCACAACTTCCCTGACACCAGCGATGCACCGGACAGCTGTTTCGGTGAATTCAGCGACTTCCAGCAGGCCGCGCAAAACGGCAACCTGCCCGCATTCGTGTTTCTGGAGCCCAGCTGGGGGGAAACCGGCAACAGTCAGCACCCGGTTGGCGATGTCGCGCTGGGCGAGCAGTTGATCCACGATGTCTACACCACCCTGCGCGCCAGCCCGCAGTGGAACAAGACACTACTGATCATCACCTATGACGAGCACGGCGGTTGTTACGATCATGTGGCACCGCCCTGGAACGCCACACCACCGGATGGCAGTGTCGGTGAATTCGGGTTCGATTTCAGTCGGTTCGGCTTACGAGTACCGACGGTGCTGATCTCCCCACTGATCAAGCCCAACACCGTCTATCGCACCAAAAGCACAACACCGCTCGATCACACCTCGGTCTTGAAAAGCATCGAACTGCGCTGGGGCTTGGGAAACCTGACTGCACGCGATGCTGCCGCGCCGGATTTCTGGGACGTACTGAATGCGCCACAGCCCCGCACCGACAACCCTTTGGCCGACGTGACACCCCCCTCATCCAACGGCAGCCACCCCAACCCAGACAAGCCCTCCCACCTGCAGCAGGTGCATGCTGATCTGGTCTCCCGCCTGCCCGTACCGCGCGCCCACGAATACCACCGTGATCGGGGAGAGCTGGCCACCGCAGACGATTACGACGATTACATCCGGGGCCGTACACGCGCCTGGCAACAGACACGCGGGTACCGTCGCTGACAACCCATAGCGGATAAGAGCAGAACGGCAGATTCCGTCACCCACAGGAGGACAGGCAGATGGGCAGTTTCGTGGAGTTCAACGACAGCTTGGTGATCAGCATCGACCAAGGCTTTCCGGTAGAAGTGTTCGATATCAACCGACATCAGACCAAGCCCGTGACGCTGGCTGACGTCGGTGAGCGGATTTTCACATTCTATGACAAGGCCAATGCGCGCATTTATCAATTGGACCCAGTGCGCGTGTACCTCTATCAATACCTGCAGAATCGGGACGGTGAAGGCCGATGGCTGGCCTGGGGGCAGATCCTGATCCAGTCGCAGACCATCGCCAAGAATACCGCCGCCATCCACCAGGGGGCCGACAACATCAGCGACCCGCACCAGTGGGTCACCTCGGGCACTTATCGCATGCTGAAGGTATTCGACCCGGACTATCAGCGGATATTCACCCGCCACGAAACACCCGCCGGCATGTCGTATTTCGACGACCAGTGATTGCCAATCCACCGCTGTCGGCCAGCCCACAGGCTGGCCCTGCATTGCTCATGGAGACACCCTGCCATGTATCAACAAACCCTCAATCACCCGGCCAATCTACACGGCCAACCATTGACCGCTGGGGTCTACCAGGCGATGTACCAGTTGTTCGAACAGATCTGCCTGTTCTGGGGCAATCTGGACAACCCCGAACAATATCAGTCGCGTCTGTTTGCCTTTATGGACAACCGCATCCGCCTGCACCCGGAATACAAAGACATCTACACCAGTGCCCAGCACACCCTGGATGAGCTGATCAACGCCCTGGGACAGCAGGCGGCCTACCAACTGCTGTTCACCGACCAGGCCGCCAACCAGGCGCCACCGACCACGCCCCTGGCCATGGTGCGGCAAAAGGTATCCAATGAATTCATCGCCTTCCAGGTATCGCAAGGTGGGTTCAAGGCCTTCTCCGGTGCCATCAACTACCCCAGCTTCATCGCCGGGGCATGGGTGCCGGGTCAGCCCGCCCCCTATCGCACCGCCGAGGAGAAGACCAAATGAAAACCGACGTATTGATCATCGGCTCAGGCGTGGCCGCCGCCGCCCTGGCCCATCGCCTGCTACAGGCAGACCCCAGCCGCGACATCCTGATCCTGGAGGCTGGCACCCAGGTCAAGATGCAGGATCAAGCCTTATGGGCCGATTTCATGGTATCAGGCGGCAGCTATGCCAAGCTGCCTTACGCCAAGTACAACGATCAACCCTACCCAGAGCGCGACACCCCCGGTGAGAACCTGAATATCGGTGCGACCGTGGTGCCGCTGGCGGGTGCTCGGGTCATGACCTATGGCGGCTCGACCATCCACTGGGGCGGGTGGACATTCCGCCTCAAGCCAGAGGACTTCCAGCTCAAGACCCGCACCGGTCAAGGTGCGGACTGGCCATTTGATTACCACACCTTGGCACCCTATTACCAACAAGCCGAGTGCTATATCGGCGTATCGGGTGACTCCAACAATCAAGACCCACCCCGGCAGGAGCCCTATCCCTTTCCGGCGTTCCCTTTCTCGCTGGAGGATCAGCCGGTTCATCAGGCAATGACCACACTAGGCATGCAACCCGCCAATGTGCCGATCGCCCGGCATGGCATCACCAACACCACCTCGCGCCACGCGCCCTGTAAGACCACCGGCACCTGCAAGTACTGTCCTTTCGGTGCCCGTTACGCTGCCCCCAATTTTCTCAATGACATGGTCGATTGGGGCAATTTCCCGCACTTTCGCATTCAGGACAACTGCGTGGTCGAAGAAATCGTCATGACCTCGCGCCAGCGTGCCAAAGGCGTGGTCTGCCAAGACAAGCGGAGCGGGCAATACCTGACCATCGAGGCCGAAACCGTGATCGTCGCCGGCGGAGCCATCGAATCCCCCAAACTGCTACTGCGTTCGCGCTCGGCTGAATGGCCCAACGGGCTGGGCAACGATCACGATCTGGTAGGCCGATATTTCGTGACGCACCCCTATTTTGTGTTCTCCGGCACCCTTGCCCAAAACCCGGCCCGCTTGCAACCTGAGATGGATTTTCCAACGCTGTGCAGCCGCTATTTCGACAGCCCGCAGGAGCAAGCCAAAGGCAAATTCATCCTGATCAACCCACCCACCTCGCCCACCTCGCTGGTCAATGGCAAGCCGCTCAGCATTGCCCAGATGATGCAAAACGGCATGTCCCGACAAGCCATCGAGGAAGCAGTCAGTGGGCCCGCGCAGGTGCAGATCCATGGCATGGTGGAAATCCCCAGCGAATTTCACAACCGAGTGATCAATCTCGACATCCGTAATCGGATCGGCCTGCTGCAGACCGTGATCGATTACTCACAATCGGCTGATTTCAATAGCCGCATGGCGGAGATCGGCACCCATGTCGGCAGGCTGTTCGAGGCCATGGGTGCCCGCCCCGCAGGCCCCCCTTCGATCTCGTGGCGCGCCGATCATGCTGCCTGTACCTGTCGCATGGCAGAAAGTGCACAAGCTGGCGTCATCGATCGACATCTCAAGCTATTCGGGGTGGACAACGTCTATATCTGCTCCAATGCGGCATTCCCCAACACCGGCGCGATCAACCCCACCCTGACCCTCACCGCACTGGCTTTGCGTCTGGGTGACCATCTGGCCGGGCCGGCACAACCGTGATCAAAAGGCACACATGATGAATACCCTGGAACAGGAAAAGCATGAGCTGTACCGTAGGCTACAGGTTGCCTTGGCCATCGAGCTGTCCACCATTCCGGTCTATATGACTTCACTGATCAGCATCAAACCAGGCCGGAATCGGGTAGCCGCCAATATCATCCGTAGCGTGATGATGGAGGAGATGCTGCACCTGTCGCTGGCGGGTAATCTGCTCTCAGCCATCGGCGGGAGGGTACAGTTCGACGCCGACACCCTCCCCGCCTTCCCGCTGCTGCTGAAATTTGACGGCAAGGGGTTCAAAGATCGCGAATTCGAAGTTGATCTCGGGCCATTCAGCGAGAAGAACATCGCTATTTTCACCGAAATCGAGCTACCTGATGGTTGGCGCGAGCGACGGATGCTGCCCATGGCCGTGCCGGAGCTGGATGTCCCAGGCTATACCATCGGCGCATTCTACGACGCCATTCTGCAAAGCCTGACTGCACTGTGCACGGCACATGGCCAGGCCGCCGTCTTCACGGGCAACCCGGCACACCAGCTGAACTGGAATTTCTACTGGGCTGGCGGGGGGCGGCCTGTCATCATCACCGACCTCGCCTCCGCCAAGGAAGCCATCGAGATCATTGTCACCCAGGGCGAGGGAGCCCGACACTCGATGTATGACGACGATCACCACTATTTCGGTCAGCCGGAATCGATCGCCCATTTCTTCCGCTTCCGCGAGATCCAGTTTGGCCGACATTACCAACGAGGGGACAATCCACGGCAGCCCCCCACCGGAGAGCCATTCGAAGTCGATTACAACGAGGCCTACCCGATCAAGGTCAATGCCAAGGCAACCGACTATGCCGGCGACCCCGCCATGGCAAGGCTCAACAACACATTCAACAGCCTGTATTCCTTGATGCTGTACCAGATCGCTGAAGCGCTCAATGGCGCGACAGGCGCCATGTATACCGCCATTCTCAACAGCATGCACGACATGACCGCCATCGCCTTGCAGATGGTGGCCACCCCCATCGCCAATGACCCCAGCGGACGCCATGGTGCGCCCTCGTTTGAATGGGTGTCGCCCACCCCAGGGCAGACGGGAGACACACCATGATCCTGCTGACCTCTCGCTGGGAGTTGCTGGCGGGCTGTCCGCCTGCGTTGAAAGCTGAGTTGGATGGCCTGCCTGAGCGGATCAGACAGGATGAGCCGGAAACCTTGCTGTATCAGGTCAATCTACAGGCCCCAGCGCCACTTGGCGCCGACGGAGCACCGATCGAGCCGCCTCCACCACCCATCCCGCTGGACAAGCAGCAGTATGTGACTTTCATGGAAATGTACGCAGACGCCCAGGCCTTCAGTCGTCATATCCACGGCCCGATCTTTCAGCGTTTCCTGCAAGACTTCGGACACTGCTTCCGACAGGACCCAGCCAAACCAGGCTGGCCGATCACCCAAAACAACACCTATCTACCGTTGTCAGGCTTTCATCGGCCAGCCACGACATGAAATCCATCGCATCCAGACTGACCACCAGACCCGCACACCCTTGGCATGGGCACGCGGTGTTCACATGGTCCGTCAACCACCACACAGCGAATCGCCAGCACTCTGGGAAGATGGCACACGGCCCATGTTCCGCAAGACAGTTCCGAACTGATGATGGGAAATGACCGGTCCCTCAGCTGAATCGCCTCTGGTCAGCCTGATCCACACAGGCTTTTTCAACCGACTGACGGGTGGCACAAGGCCACCCGATTTGCTGATGCCACGCGCCCAGCCCACGCCATCAATCGGCAGGTGAACCGCACCGCCCCCTCTGCCACAGACATCAAGAGTTGAAATCCGCTCAACAACACCCGCCCGTCCATGGCACAATCTGCCGTCAAACCAAATCAGGCGCGCATCCATATCAGCGGCAGCCAGGCTCGATCGACACAATAGTACGCTGACCATCATCCGATCAGCCAGGAAAACCCCGGTTTTCATGGCCAGCGAACTCCCGCACAATGCGCGACAACAGACATCACGGACACCATCCATGGACGATCTCAGCAAGTTTCTTCAAGGGTTCCACCGCTTCAAGCAAAAGTACTTTGCGGATGACAAAGCCCTCTATGAGCGCCTGACCCAAGAGGGCCAAAAGCCCTCCACGCTGGTCATCGGCTGCTGCGACGCACGCGTCGATCCGGCATTGATCACCGATTGCGCCCCAGGCGACATGTTCGTCATCCGCAACGTCGCCAACTTGGTGCCCCCCCGTGAAGTCGGCCCGACCAACCAGGGTGTTTCAGCTGCGCTGGAATTCGGCGTATCGGTGCTGAATGTCGAGCGGATCATCGTATTGGGCCACGCCCACTGTGGCGGTATCGCCTCACTGATGAAAGACGACATGGGTACCGCATCTGCAGGCTATCTGGCACGTTGGATCGGCATTGCCGAGCCCGCCCGGCAGCGCGTCTGGGAAGAGTTCGCTGACAAACCGATCGAGGAACAGATCCGCGCCTGCGAAATGGCGTCGATTCTGGTCTCACTGAACAACCTGCTGACCTTTCCCTGGATTCGCGAGCGAGTCGAACAAGGCCAGCTGAACCTGCATGGCTGGTATTTCGACATCGAGCAAGGCGACCTGCTGGGCTATCACCCCCCAAGTGGCGAGTTCATCTCATTGGGCGGCAAATAACCTCTCCCCTCGCCCTGGTTTCGATCGGGGCGACATGATCCACCCAAAGCGGCCCGCAACCCCAGCGGGACGCGGGGCGCTGAAACCATGTCAGCAGAACCTAGGTCTAACGGACTACTCCCGCCCCACCAAGCGATTAATTCCGCCATCTCACATATCTTGGTAGGCTGGGTACCATTGACATGGTTTCATGGCCCGTACCACTCAGCTTTGTGGTAACCGTTGTTGTCGCAACGCACCACTTGGCAGTCCACGCAAGCCCCGAAGCAGCAGTCACCACATCACTCACCGCAACATGGAGTGCACCATGCAAGACATCGAACGCTTTCTGAATGGCTTCCGGCAATTTCAGCAGAAATACTTCGTCGATCAGCCAGCCTTGTTCGATGATCTCAGGCAGGGGCAACACCCAGCCACACTACTGATCGGCTGCTGCGATTCGCGCGCTGACCCGGCCTTGTTGATGGGCTGCGATCCAGGCGATATTTTTACCATCCGCAATGTGGCGGCGCTCGTTCCACCACTCGAACACGGCACCACCAATCAAGGTGTCTCCGCAGCCATCGAGTTTGCCGTATGCGGGCTGAATGTCTCGCGCATCATCGTACTGGGCCATGCCTACTGCGGCGGCATCCGTGCATTGATGCAAGGTGGGGGCCACCTCACACCACAAGGGTTTCTGACCAGATGGGTCAACATTGCCAAACCCGCTCGGGAACATGTTCTCAAAGACCCACATCTGACCAGCCCCGAAGCCCGCCAAAAAGCCGCCGAGTTGGCGTCCATCCTGGTATCGCTGGAAAACCTGCTGACGTTTCCCTGGGTCAAGGCCAAAGTCGAATCCGGCCAACTCAGCCTGCATGGTTGGTACTTCGATATCGAACAAGGAGCGCTACTGGCCTACTCCCCCCGGCGCGGCACCTTCTTGCCGGTTGTCTGTCCAATCGACAAACCACCCACATCCTGAGGATTCATCGACAACCAAGTACATCGATTCTGGTACAATTTCCGGTTTTCAGTGAATAAACTGGCGCAACCCGCCTGTATAAGGATTGCCGGACATGGAAGCAGAACGCCTCAATCAGATCGTCAACTCGCTGCAAGACCTCGCCGCTCGCAACGATGAGCTGCGGAGGTATCTTTGACTACGATCAGAAAAAAGATCGCCTCGAAGAAGTCACCCGCCTGACCGAAGACCCCAGCATCTGGAACGACCCCAAAAAAGCACAGGAGCTGGGCAAGGAACGCAAGCTGCTGGAAGGCGTCGTTGATACCATCGACAGCGTTGCCGCTGCCATTGCCGATAGCCTGGAGCTGTTCGAAATGGGCAGGTCGGAAGAAGACTGGGACACCGTGGCTGCGGTCGAGGCCGATGCCACTGATATCGAAAAGCGTGTCGCGGATCTGGAATTCCGTCGGATGTTCAACGACCCGATGGACCCCAACAACTGCTTCATCGACATCAAGGCCGGCGCAGGTGGCACCGAGGCCCAGGACTGGGCAGGCATGCTGGAGCGCATGTATCTGCGTTACTGCGAGCGTAAAGGCTTCAAGGTGGAAGTGCTGGAAGAATCCGAAGGCGAAGTCGCTGGCATCTCCAGCGCCACACTGAAGATCTCCGGCGAATATGCCTATGGCCTTTTGCGGACCGAGGTCGGCGTACATCGGCTGGTGCGGGTTTCCCCATTCGACTCCAATGCCCGTCGGCACACCTCGTTCTCCAGCGTATTCGTCTACCCTGAGGTCGATGACAGCTTCGAGATCGAAATCAACCCAGCCGACTTGCGTACCGACACCTTCCGCGCTTCGGGTGCCGGCGGTCAGCACATCAACAAGACCGACTCTGCAGTACGGATCACCCACATGCCGACCGGCATCGTCGTCCAGTGCCAGAACGACCGTTCGCAGCACCGCAACCGCGATGAAGCCATGAGCATGCTGCGTGCCAAGCTGTATGAGCTGGAGTTGCGTAAACGCAACGAAGCCAAGCAGGCATTGGAAGACAGCAAATCCGACATTGGCTGGGGCCACCAGATCCGCTCTTACGTCTTTGACCAATCCCGCGTCAAAGACCTGCGGACCAATGTCGAGGTGGGCAACGTCAAAGGTGTCATGGATGGGGATCTCGACATCTTCATCGAAGCCAGCCTGAAACAGGGCGTGTAACGCAAGCGTCGGCGCCACTCAGCCGGCCCGACCCGACGCCGCAACACAAGTTGGCAGAAGAAGTCGATCACAGCCCTCACTGGCAACCGACACCCAACACCGCCGGGGCGCCTTGTTACAATGATACAAAAGCGCCCCAGCCTGGCACCGGCTCGATATGAACCTGACGACATCATTCGTCAACAATATGAATACCAAAGCAGAACGTGATCTGAACGAAGGACGTTCAAGGCCCATGGCCCGCTGACCGTTCACCCATTTGCCCGACTGAATCGGGCCGCAACAAGGTAAAACTATGAACGAGAACATTGAAGCAGGTGCATCGCATCAAGACGACAATCAACTCATTGCCGAGCGCCGCGCCAAGCTGACGGAAATCCGCAAGCAAGGCGTTGCATTCCCGAACGACTTCAAACGCGAGCATTTCGCCGCAGATCTGCATGCCAAATACCATGGCATCGAAAAAGAAGCGTTGGAAGCCGACAAGATCGAAGTCTCGGTCGCTGGCCGCATGATGTTGAAACGGGTGATGGGCAAAGCCAGCTTTGCTACCCTGCAAGATGGCTCGGGTCGTATCCAACTATATGTAGCCAACGATTCCGCCAGCGAGGCCGCCCACAGCGCGTTCAAGCACTGGGACCTGGGTGACATCGTGGCTGCGCGCGGCACCCTGATGAAGACCCGCACCGGCGAGCTGACTGTCCTGGTCACCGAGATCCGCCTGCTGGCCAAAGCCCTGCGCCCGCTGCCCGAGAAATTCCACGGCATGAGCGATCAGGAGCAAAAGTACCGCCAGCGCTACCTCGACCTGATCACCAACGAACAAAGCCGCGACACCTTCATCAAGCGCTCCAAGATCATCCAGCGCGTACGCGAAGTCATGGTGAACGAAGGCTATCTGGAAGTCGAAACCCCGATGATGCACCCCATCCCCGGCGGCGCGGCAGCCAAACCCTTCATCACCCATCACAATGCACTGGACATGCAGCTCTACCTGCGCATCGCACCCGAACTCTACCTGAAGCGACTGGTGGTGGGCGGCATGGAACGCGTGTTCGAGATCAACCGCAACTTCCGCAACGAGGGGATGAGCACCCGTCACAACCCCGAATTCACGATGATGGAATTCTACGAAGCCTATGCGGATTACAAACGCATGATGGAGCTGACCGAAACCGTCATCCGCGAATGCGCACGCGCTGTCCACGGCCACGCCGTCGTCGAATGCCAGGGCAAAGTGGTCGATCTGTCCAAGCCTTTCGAGCGCCTCACCGTCACCCAGGCCATCCTGAAATACAACCCGCACTACACCGAGACCCAACTGAACGATCGCGCTTGGCTCAAGGCTGAAATCGAACGCCTGGGCGGCAAACTAGTGATGACCGACGGCATCTCCGGCCTGCAATTCTCGCTGTTTGAAGAAACCACCGAAGAAAAGCTGTGGGACCCGACCTACATCATTGACTACCCCATCGAAATCTCACCGCTCGCTCGCGAATCCGACCAACACAAGGGCATTACCGAGCGTTTCGAGCTGTTCGTACTAGGCCGCGAGCTGGCCAATGGCTTCTCAGAGCTGAATGACCCGGAAGACCAAGCCGAGCGCTTCCTGGAGCAAGTCCGCCAAAAAGACGCAGGCGACGACGAAGCCATGCACTACGATGCCGACTACATCCGCGCGCTGGAACACGGCATGCCCCCCGCAGGTGGCTGCGGCATTGGCATCGACCGCTTGGTCATGTTACTCACCGATGCCCCCTCCATCCGTGACGTCATCCTGTTCCCACAGATGCGCCCGGAATAAAGCTTATCGACGTCATGCAGCTTTGTTGTGTAAATCAGCCCCAAGGGGTATCCCCCTAAAGCGGATTTATGCAACAAAGCGTCATTTGGCTTGCGCATTGATGTACATGTAGATGACAGGCAGATCCGCTCGTGAAGTGGCAAAATCAGCTAAGCTCGAAACCACCCAGCACGAGCCTGCTTGCCCGACGGACTGGATCAGATATGAAGACACCCAGAAAACGGCACATCCAATGAAGTGTGTTGCTCTCAGCCGGTGTTATTGAGAGTCGACGTCCCCCCGGAATTGAGTAGCGCCTGACTTTAGAGTCCACTCCCAAGCGACAGGAGATTGGACATGAAGAAACGTTTCAGTGAAGAACAAATCATTGGCTTCCTGCGGGAAGCCGAAGCGGGCTTGCCGGTTGCA
>NZ_JACHHY010000037.1 GCF_014202905.1 Chitinivorax tropicus
CGGTGATGGCAAGGCGGATCTGGTTGAGATTCGTCGAGAGAGTGATGCCAAGGTAACAGCCACAACTTGGTTGACAACCGAGACAGGTTTGGTGAAGGGAGAGACGACGGATATCTCAGCCAACAATCCATACCGTGCCCGTTATTATCTGGCGGATCTGAGTGGTGATGGTAAGGCTGATCTGATCGCACAATGGGACAATGCTGGGACCACCTATCATACTGAATGGACACTGAGTGGTAAGGGCTTTGTCAGGGATCAGGAAAGCCGCTCCTGGGGCGCGCTGGACAATCATCTGCAGACTTTGACATTGGATAACAATGCAGATGGCCGGCAGGACGTTGCGAGGACCTTCAAATACAACAGTGAACTGTGGGTCGGCATCAACCAACGTACCGTGGGTGGGTTGAATAATTACAGTGAAATGAAGTTGGATGCCTGGAATGAAACATCGCGCTTCTTCGCTGCAGATGTCAATGGAGATGGTAAACAGGACTTGATTCAGGTCTATACAGGGGCGGATAGCAATACCCACGTCAGACACTGGGTCTCGAACGGTTTGCTGTTTACCTCCGGTCAGGATGTCTCAATCGGTGAAGTGCGGCCAGGTGCGCACTTCCTGGTTGGGGACTTGAATGCAGATGGCAAGCCGGACCTGGTACAGATCTGGCAATCGACTGACAAACAGGCCATGGCGCAGATTCTGCGTGCAACTGCCTCCGGGTATAGCGGCGTATCATCCAGTGTATTGGGTACCTGGCATGAAGATGCACAATACCGCTTGGTAAGACAAAACGGTGATAACCGTCCGGATCTGGTTGGATCATGGCAGGAGTCTGATGGTCGTTGGACCAGCACTGTCTGGCGTCAACAAGCGATGCCAAACCGCTTCATGCCAGCCATTACGCAAACTAGTGTGGCTGGCGATGCATTCCAATCTACTGCTGTCCAGTTTGCAGCCGGTGATCGTGATACCTTGGCTTCCAGCGCTATTGCGCTTGCCGGCGCAACAAAGGATGCGTTCAATTCTTCGGCTGAGGTAACTAAAGATGCGTTTGGCACGAATGCCGCACAGTTTGCTGCGCCAGTAAAGGATGTTTTTGCGACAACTGTACAGCAATTTGAAGCGCCCGCTGCTGATCAGTTCACAGCGGGGCAATCAATCGCCGTTGCCCGTGATGTCCGCTTCTCAACAAGCAACAGTCATGTCGCAACTTCAGCGGGTTTCAACAACGCCTGGTATGTTAGCAATCCAGTCGCAGATGGTGTGCTGGGTGGGGCGCAAGTGGCGCAGCCTTCCAATCGTCCGATGCAGGACGACAGTATCTTGGAAGCGGTTCGAGCCCATGTAGGAATAACCAGCCGATCAGTCGGCGTACAGCACCTGTTTGATGTCGCTGGTCGGGAAGTGTTCACCCTGAGTGTGGATGGCATGCTCACCGAGCGCCAATATGACGCCACCGGCAAAATGCTGCGGGAAAGCCATTACGCTACCCCGATACTCAGTAGCAGCCCTTTGACCTTAGCCGAGGTACAGGCGCGCCTGGCGATCTTGCCGAAGACCACCTTCGACCGGCATGTGTACGTGGTGTATGACTTGGCAGGCCGCGAGCGCTACCGCATCGGTGCCGATCGTGCTGTCAGCAGCATCGACTACGATGCTGCTGGCCGGATCGTACGGCGTACCCGGTTTGCCCAGGCACTACCGGGGAACATCGACCTGACGCAACCGTTGACCTTAGTCGCGGTGGCCCAGGCTATGACCGGGGGTGACCATACGCAGGATCAGATCGAACGACAGGGCTATGACGCAGCTGGTCGCCCAATCTACAGCATTGATGGTATGGGGTATGTCACCGAGCGCCGTTTTGATGGTGCCGGTAATGAAATCGGTCGACGGGCCCACGCCGGGCGGGCTGACCTGGCTGTTTGGGATGCGGAACAACGCCTGACTACCGACGGTGTTCAAACCGTGCTGCGCAGCCATGCTTTCTACGATGCCGCCAACCGCTTGGTGGTGGAGCTGGATGGTGAAGGATATGTCACTCGCCGGGTGTATGACGTAAGTGGCCAATTGATCCAACGCATCCGCTATGGCACGGCCTTGAATGTGGCTGACAGTGCTGATCTAGCGACCGTCCTGAGTAAGTTGCCGGTGAAACTGGATAACTTGTTGGATGGGGTCGAACGCTACGTGTATGACACTGCGGGCCGTCTGGCGATCACCATTGATGGGATAGGCCGGGTAAGACGCAGTGTGTACGATGCTATGGGCCGTGTGGTACGCACAATTCAGTATGCAAAGATTGCTGCAGATAGATTGAATCTAGCCGATTATGGTAAACCAGCTGCGGCTGATCGAGTCACAGATGTTGTTTATGATGAGTCGGGTAGGGTGCGCTACACAATTGATCCAGAAGGGGTTGTCATTGAGCAGCGTTATGACTACTTAGACCATGTAACGCAGACAATCCGTCATCAACAACGTGTCAGTACACGCCCTTATGATGTGGTTGAGTTGAACATCAAAGATGCAAACTCAAAAGACAGGACCCTATTTGATCCAGCACTGGCTTTCTCTCGCACTCAAAATCCAAATGGTCAATGGCAGTATGGTTTTGCTGGAAAATTGGGTGATTTCACCCGATTTGAAAAGCCAGAGCATAATGGCCAGGGGTTTGATTTATGGCGACAAACCACGACCACTCACCCATTCATTGCGCATAACAGTTCTGATCAGCGGATTACTTGGAGTAGTTCATGGTTAGATGCCAAGCAGATGAGCTTTCACCCTGGTGCTACCGATAAAGATCGTTTTGCGATCTTGCGTTTTGTTGTGCCAAGCAAGGGAACCTACTCACTAAACGTACAGTTCTTTGCAAATGACCAAAGTGGGACAACTTCCGATGCTTATGTGTTATTGAATGGTAAACAGTTATTCGGCAGCGATGTGACCCGTGGGTTGAATCCGATTACTGACCAGATAATTGAGTTGAATGAAGGGGATACGCTTGACTTTGCTGTAGGGGTCGGTCCGAATGGCAATTACAATAATGACTTGACTGGTATTGCTTTGCGGTTATGGCAGGGAAGTCCGACGCTGCTGGCGGGGCAGGGAGCAATCAATAGTGCTGCGGCATTATATGCATTGACTCAGGATCTTCAGGCATCATCAGTATCGCGAGAACGGACACACTACTTCTATGACGAAACAGGTCGGATGCGTTATGGAGTAGATCCGGAGGGGCGCGTTACGCACTATCGCTACGACAGTTTTGGCCAACTCATTGGCAGTATCGTGCATGCAGACCGCCTGGTGGATTCAGTACTGACATTGGAAAAGCTGGAAGCGCAATTTGCCAATGCGGATAGCCAAGATCGTATATCGCGCGTGATTTATGATGTAGCCGGGCGAGAGCGATTCCGCATCGATACATTGGGTTACGTGATTGAGACGCGCTATAACAACCAAGGCCAGCGAAGCGAACAAATCGCTTATGCCAAGGCTGTCAAGACGGATGAGGTACTGGATGCCGCGACCGTTATCAAAGCGCTACAACTGGATGCTGCCGATCGCCATACAACCTATCGTTATGACGCAAGTGGGCGCTTGAGTGAGCAGACCACCTCAAACAAGACAGAACGTTTCACTTATAACGCTGCGGGTCTGCTTGTGACCCGAACCGATGGTTTATTGCATCAATGGCAACAGCGCTATGACCAGCGCGGTTTGCTGGTGGAAACCAGCAATGATGCTGGCGAAATGACCCGCTATGGGTACAACGCCGCAGGATTGCGTGAAAGCATGACTGATGGCAACAAGTACACCGCGCTCAACCTTTATGATCAAGCAGGGCAAGTGGTGGCGTCGCTGGATGGAAAGGGTCAGGCGGAGCGCTATCAGTACGATGCATTTGGTAACCGCATCGAAACAATCGACCGCTTAGGAGCCCGTACTCGGTATGAATACGACAAGGGAAACCGCGTAATCCGCCAATTCAACGCAGATGACCATTTCAAGCTGAATCAGTACGATGACCGCGGTAATCTGGTCATGCAACAGGTTGATTTGGGTTTAGCGGCAAATCAGTCCACCCAGGTTATCAATGGTGGTTTTGAGGCAGTCTACGTTGGGAACTATACCTTTAGGCCAACCGATCCCGCTTGGCGCTATGAAAACAATGCGGGTGTCGCTAGCTTATTACTCCCGAATGTGTCAGGAGAGGGCAAGCAAGGTGCCTTCATCCAGGCGAACAGTGCCATCAGTCAGACTCTCGAACTACGGTCTGGGGCGTACTTACGTTTCAAGGCGGCTCAGCACCCACAGACCATCAAGGATCAGCGCTTCCAGATACTGCTGAATGATGTTCCGCAAGGGGAGCCTATTGTTCCGCCTTATGGAGAGTATGGTGAATTCGTTATCCCATTGAATGTACCTGCTGATGGGAAATACACCATCACCATTCGTTCCACCTGGGCAGATGTACCCGGGCACATTTCTGCGCAAGTAGATGATGTAAGGATTGACCAGCCAGCCGTTGCAACAACAGTGAACCGTTATGACAGCTCAGGCCGACTGCTTGCGAGCGTGAACGCGGAAGGGGAGGTGACAACGTATGAATACGATACCTTTGGCAACCGTGTGGCCAGTGTGCGGCATGCGGAGAAGGTACTGGTATCGGCAGATAGTCGCACTAGTCTGCCAGGGGTGGATGCAGCCGATGAAGTGACCCGCTATAGCTATGACCGTGCCGGTCGGTTGGAAACGATCACCAATGCCCTCAAGCAAGTCAGCCGTCACGAATACGATGGTTTCGGCAATGTGGTGCGTAGTACCGATACGGGCAAGCAAGTCAGCCAACAACGTTTCAATGTGTTGAACCAGTTGCTGGAAAGCACCGATGCGCTGGGTCACAGGACGGTATACGAATACGATGCCGCCGGTAACCGTATCCGCAGCAGCCTGTACGAGGTAGGCAGTACCGTGCCGACTGTGGTCAACCGTTATCGTTATGACGCAGCCAATCGCTTGGTGGAAGAATCTATCGATGGCGTAGCTGGCAGCACCGTCTATGGTTACGATAACGCCGGTAACAAGATCAGTGTCACCGATGGCAAAGGGTATACCACGCGCTATACCTATGATGCCAACCGCCGCCTGGAAACTCAGACTGACGGCGAAGGCAATGTCACCCGCTACGGTTACGATGCGGTCGGTAATCGAACCCGCATCACCAACGGCGCGGGTCAGACCACAAACTATCGCTACGACAACCTGCGGCAGCTGGTGGAAGAAATCGATGCTAACCAGATCAGTGTCAAACATCGGTATGATGCAGTCGGTAACCGGATTGCCGACATCGACGGCAATGGCAACACTGTTCAGTTGCGTTATGACTTGGTCAACCGCCTGGTCGGTGAAACCAGTGCTCGCACCGTGGTCACCCGCTACCAGTACGATAGCTTCGGTAACCTGCGCACCAAACAACGCGGCAATGCCGAGCGGACCATCAGCTGGCGATATGACTATGACCTGCTCAACCGTCAAACTGCCGAAGTCAGTGGTGAAGGCTACCGCACCGAATATGGCTACGATGCAGCCGGTAATCGCACCATCGTGCGTAAAGCACTGGATCAGTCGGCCAGCCAATGGCAAGTCACCCGACAGGGCTATGATGCGCTGGGCCGCGAGGCCTGGCGCCTGCAAAGTGGTGGTCAACTGACCCGTACTCGTTACGACGCCCAAGGCAATGTTGCCAGTCGTACCGTGTATGGCAACGTCAGCGACATCCCGGGTAGCGAGCCGGTGCCCCGTCATGGCGATAGTGGCCTCAGCGTCAGCTACCGTTATAACGGTCGTCGCCAGCTGGTCAGCGAAACTGGCGTAGATGGCCAAGTTACCACCTATGGCTATGACGCTGCCGGCAACCTGCAAGAGAAGATCGAGTTCAGCGGCACCGCGCAAGCCCGCCGCACTGCCTACGAATACGATAAGGCCAATCGCAAAGTCCGCGAAACCGATGCATTCAAAGGCGACACCCGCTACGCCTACGATGGTGCCAACCGTATCATCACTCGAACCGAAGTGGCTGGCCATGGTCGCCTCAGTGTCACTCATTTGAAGTATGACAGCGTGGGCAACTTGGTCCGTCAGGAAGACGCTCTAGGTAATGTGGTGATCCAGCAGTTCGATAACAACCACAACCTCAAAGAAAAACGCGAAGCGGACGGCACTGCTGCTCAGCGCATCACCACCTACCGTTACGATGCCGACAACCAGGTCATCGAGATCAACGGCAGTGGCAGCCAGCAACAACTGCGTTACGACGCCTTCGGCAACAAGATTGAAGTCCGCCTGGGCGGAGATCGCGGCCCGCGCAACCTGTTCCGTTACGACAATGATCAACGTTTGATCCAGTCCACGGACGGTAATGGGGTGGAAGCGACCTACCGTTATGACGGCGTCGGCAATCGTCTGGAGAAAGTGGAAGGCAGCAACCAGGGTAATCAGGCCCGCCTGATCCAGGTGCGTTACGACGCGGCCAACCGTGTCAGCAGCGAAACCAATGCGCTGGGTTACACTACCAGCTACACCTATGACGACCGTGGCAACCGCGCCAGCGTCACCGTCGGCCAATATCTGCTGACCCCGCAGGACACCGGCTATGATGCAGCGAAGGCCGCCTTGGCCAAGCCGACCACCACCCACTACACCTACGATGCAGCTGGTCGAGTATTGACCATGCTCACCGCTGGTGGCCGGTTGACCCGCAACCAGTACGATGCCGCCGGCAATTTGGTCAGCAGCACCCTGAGCCGAGCCGATGGACAGGATGCCCGCACCACCCGCTATCGTTACGACCTGTTGGGCCGATCAACCCATGTTATCGATGCGGAAGGCTTCGGCAGCCTGGTCGAGTATGACGAAGCCGGCCAGAAGACTCGTGTCAGCAGCGGCGTCTACCTGCTGCAAGCGGGGGACAATGGTTACGATGCCGCCAAAGCTGCACGTGCCGCCACCTTGGGTACTCGTTACGAGTACGACCTGAACGGCCAAGTGACGGCTGAAGTGAACGGGGCTGGTGATCGTACCGAGTACCGCTACGATGGCCTGGGTAACCGCATCGCCAAAATCCAGGCGGCCGGTACTGTCCTGGCACGCACTACTACCTACCAGTATGACAATGCCGGTCGACTGGTGGAAACCATCACCCCAGAAGGGGGGCGCAGCAAACGCCGCTATCACCCTGTCTTTGCGGACAAAATCGTTGCTGAAGACATCCTGCAGGGGATCAACAGCAATGGGCAGGAAGTCTGGCTGAGCCGGACCTACGGTTACGATGCCGCGATGCACCAAGTGAGTGATCACACTGATGCTGGGCTGGATTTCGGCTACAGCCATGATGTGTTTGGCAACCAGACCGATAAATGGCTGAGTGTCAGCGACAGCACCCGCTCCACAGAAAGCGAAGGCCCCCGTGTGGCTGGTAGTGGCTTGCATGTCGTCCATGTTGAATACGATGCGCTGGACCGCAAGCTCAGCGAAACCGATGCGGATAACCACACCAACCGCTTCCGTTATGATAGCCGTGGCAACCTGATCTGGCAGCAAGACGCGCTGGGGCGCGTGTCGCGTTTCTATTACGACCAGGATGGCCTGCTGGTGATGGGGGTAGAAGCCACCGGTGCGGTGACTCGCTACCAATACGATGTCAATGGCAATAAACTGGCGGCTCGCCAGTTCGCCACTCTGCTCGGTACACCTGTGGCCGACCTGGACGACTTCCTGGCGCCTGTCGTCGGCGAACAGACCACTGACCGGCTCAGCCAGTGGCAATACGACCTGGCAGGGCAAGTGCGCAGCGAAACCCAACCAGACGGCAGTCGTACTGACTTTATCCGTGATGGTGTCGGCCAAGTATTGGAGCAACGTGCCTACGCCAACACTACCCAACCTCGCATTACCCAGCTCAGCTACGATGCTGCAGGTCGGTTGCAGACACAACTGGAACCTACGGGCCTGAGAACCACGCTTGGCTACGATGCAGCAGGCAATAAAGTGCGCCAGGAAACGGTGGATACCCGCAATCCGTCCAGCGCCGCCCGTATTACCACCTGGGAGTATGACCGCGACAACCGCCAGATCACCGAGGTCACCGATCCGGCGGGTTTGAAGCTGATGGTTCGTGCTGAATATGACAAGGTCGGCAATCTGGTCGCACATATCGATGGGGTGGGTCGTCGCAGCGAATTCCGCTTCGACCGCTACAACCGGCAGATCGAGCAGCGCGATGGCGCCGGCAACCTGGTCAGCAGCGTCAGCTACGACGCGCGGGGCAGGGTACAGACTGTCAGCGACGCCAAGGGGACTGTCAGCTTCACCTACGATGACCTCAACCGCAAACTGACCGAAACCCGACAAGTCGCATGGCAATCATTGATTGGCAGCGGTAGCCAAGTGCTGATCCGCTATCAATATGATGCTGTAGGTAACGTGGTGCAACTGACCCAGCCGGATGGTGCCCGCTCAACCCGTTACTATGACGAAGGCAACAGACTGGTGGCGGAACTGGATGTTGATCAAGTCCTGCACCGCTATCGTTACAACGCTTATGGGCAAGTCACGGAAGAAACCATCCACTTGACCCGCCTCGACCCGAGCGCACATAACCCGCAGCAACAGCTGACTACGCCGCCAGGCGAATCGCGGCTGATTCGTCGGGATTACGACTTGGCTGGGCGGGTCACCCGCGTCCGCTATCCGGACATCATGGTCACCGAACTAATCGATCGCAACCGCGTCAACCCGGGTGTCAGGCAGACCGTCATCACCCCGGAAGAAAGCCATGTCTACAACGCCTACGGCGAAGACCTGGACAGCCGGGGCAAGGATGGTCGCCGTACCTTGCAATACTTCGATGCGGCAGGCCGTGTGGTGGCCAAGGTCGATGCCGCCGGTTATCTGACCGAGCTGGACTACGACGCCAGCGGCAACGTGCTGCAACAGCGGGCTTATCTGGGTCAGCTGGACCTGGCCGGCCTCAACCTGAACCAGCGACCAACTGGGGTGGGCGGCGTTGCCATCACCGACTTCCGCTTTGATGTGGCGGGTCGTCTGGTGGAGCAATTGGACCCAGCTCGGGACGTAGCTGACAGCGCCGGTAATGTACGCAATGGCTACCGGCCTAAGACGGTGTTCTCATACAACGCGGCAGGTCAGTTGACCCATAAAGCCATGGGGGCGGACAGCAGTAATACGCTGCACAGCTGGCAGTATTTCGATACAGCCGGACAGATGGTGGGCACCATCGACCAGAAGCGCATGTTGACCTTGTTTACCTATGATGCTCGTGGCAACAAGACCGCCGAGCAGAAAATGGGCCGGGCGGTGGCACAAGAGGTGGATCTGTCCACTCTAACAGGTGACTACGCGGCACTGCATGCGCTGGTCAGTGGGCCGAGCAATAACTGGACCATCAACTATGTATATGACGCTGCAAACCGGCTGATAGAACACTACGAACAGGCGCAATTGGTCAACAAATACGCCTATGACGCTATGGGCAACCGGACCTATACACAGGATGCCATGGGGCGGACGACCAATACGGTTTATGACGCAAAGGGACGTCAGATCAAGACCATCGGTGTCGATGGCAGTGGTACCGTGGCGCGTTACGATGCTGAGGGCAATCGCACCTTTGTCTATACCGGGGAAATGCCAAATCAAGCCACACTACCCAAGGAAATCAGAGTAGAGCAGGGCGTAGCATTACAGATCAACTGGCTATTCAGTACGCCAATCATTGGTGGGCGGAGCTGGGTGGTGTACGGCCCACAATCCAATGTCGACATCGATGCATATCCAGGCAGAACCGGTGAGCAATTGGCAACCGAAGGCCAGCATGTTGCCGAGGTACCCAAGCCCGCGTCCGGCACACAAGTCTATTTCAGGATAGTCAGCCAAGATGCCGCAGGTAACCTAAGTTGGAGCGAAGAAAAGGTACTGACTGTCGCACCTCAATATGACAAAGTTGAAGTCTATGAGGTCGGCAACGGCACGTTGCGGTATCGCATTCATTTTGAGGATGGCGTGAATGATCCAGTCATCCACGTTCATGGAAGTGCGACGCCATTGATACTGAAGCCTACTGGTGATGGATACTATCAAGCCGAAGGTGAGATGCCGCATGAAATGACGTGGCTGTCTTATGTCATCACATGGCGAGATGCCAGCGGTAAACAGCAGACCGGCATCATGCAGACACTTTCACGCATTGGTCAGCGGGCAAGCCCATCCAGCGCGGTGTCACACGAGGTAGTCAACCCCGCCATAGGTAATGCAGCTGAGTTTGGTTACAAGTTGGTACTGGATACAGGTTTCGATGCCCGACAACTCAATGAGTTCCAGCTGGTATTGGCTGAAATCCAAATGGCTGGTTCCACTGCCATCCATAGAGCCAGCGCTCTAGTGAAGGATGTCGCCAGCAATGAGCACTATTCACTAGTCGTAGGTAGTACCAGCGACATGCTGGCTGCTGGTCAATATGACATCAGATTAAAAGGGATGCGGGCAGATGGCAGTGTCGTTGATCTCGATCGCTTCAACTATGTGCTGACGCCCCTGCCAGCACCCGCTGTCGGATCTGATCCAAACAAACCGATCACATCTGAGGTGAAGCTGATTCAGCACCTGAGTTGGCGCAACCCCCACAATGGGTTTACGGGGCAGTGGGTGATCGTAAACAAACAGCTACGAGCCGTGACGCAACAAGGCGATTCCACCATCATGGAGGGCAATGACCTTGTACTTGGCGACCACTACATGGAGGTTTATTACACCCAACAGATAGGTCAACGCCATCAGATCAATGTAAACACGACACAGGCAACACATCTCGAAGAAATAAAGGTTCCTGACGGGTATCAGGTTGACCTGAGTTGCAAGTTGTCCGAATCGCAGCGGCAGAAGGCCAAAGCCGTGTATTTTGCCTTGCAGCCCGACACCTTGGACGGCACAACAAGCGACTTCATGTCGAGCAATTGGCTACGACAGGCACTGGAATTGAAAGGAGACCGCTTCACTGGCCAGATGACGCATGTTGTGAAGGGTAATTACCGCGTTGCACTTTTCAGTGTTGATGCAGAGGGGAAAGTGGAGGTGCTACAAACCGGCAAGGTGCCAATCAGCGCCAATGTCACCTTCCCTTACGGTGGTCCGTTGGATCAACGTATCACTACTGCCGAACAGTTCAGGAAGGAAACCAACCAGGTACCGACGCCAGATACCTACCACCTGGATTATGTCGTCACATTGACACAGGAGGAGCTGGCGTCCATCCAGGGTAAGCTGAAGGTCAGTTATTATGCTGAAGGCAAAGCCAAGATCGAAACCCTCGACATGGTGGCGGAAGGTAATGTGCTCAAGGCCCGCTTGCCCGATCTCAAGGGCAAATATGAAATCAAGGTCTACTACCAGAATGCTGATGGCCGAACCGTCATTGTGGATTGGCGTCAGCACGAACCAAAAAACTCCCTGGCTTCAGAGGGCTACAGCGCTGTCATCCTTGGCAAGGAGCAGGATATTCATCTGACCAAAGATGTCAATGGGTTGCATGTTGCTCTGGGTTCCTACCTGGGCCCACAAGCAGCGGCGAAACGGGCACTGGAGGTGTCAGTATTGCCTACGGGATTTGGTGCTGGGCAGCGCCTCAACGACGGACGGCTTACTGGGTATTACCTTGAAAGCCGCTACGACGCGGCAGGCAACAAGATCGCCAGCAACGAAACCGACGGCATCTGGCGTGAGTATGGGGTGGATCAGGCAGGCAATGCAGTGCTGACTCAGCTGTATGACAAAGCGGGCGGGGCGTATCAAGGTAATCAACTGGCTGAATTCGATGGCAGGGGCCGAAAAGTGGCAGAGTGGGGTGCTGCATACACAGCCTATCGTGACGGAGATGACCCCACGGCCACGGTGCAACGCCAACACATCCGCTATCGTTATCATCGCAACGACCAGATTGCCGATCAGGTGACCCTGCTGGGCGATGTGGGCGGCAACCTGTTTGATGAACCACTCGACCCAGGCTTGGCGACCCGTCAACGTACAGTGTTCGATGCGGTAGGGCAGAAGCTGGCTACCACCGACGCGATGGGTAACACCGTCCGTTATCAATATGACGAAGCGGGGAGGCTGGTCGCTACCATTGATGCAAGAGGCTATCGCAGCAGCAACCGCTACGATGCATCGGGCAATCTGGTGGAAGAAATTGATGCAGTGGGTGCGCGCACCCAGTATCAGTACGATGACTGGGGCCGTCGCATTATCAAGCGTGATGCGCTGGGCCGAGAGACATCTTATGGCTGGCTGGGGGACAGGCTGATCCGCCAGGGCAATCTGGAATTCAGCTACGATGCCGTCGGCAACCGCCGCATCATCCGTGAGAATGGCATTGCCATCCAACAGGATCATGATGCGATGAACCGGGTGATTGCGGTACACACCTGGGAGAACGGCGTCGAGAAGATCGAGCGCCGCGCCTACGATGTGTATGGCAACCTAGTTGGTGAGAGCAAAGGGGACGATTGGGGCAAGGCGTATTGGTATGGCGGTTTCAACCGCTTACAGCGGATGAATGATGAAACCGGCCTAGTGACTTATTACGAATACGATGGACTAGGTCGGCAGATACGCGAGCACAATGCAGAAGGAAAGGACATCCGCAAAGCGTATGACGCAGCAGGCCACCTGCTCAGCGTCACCGACCTGGCCACTGGCAGCCAGACCACCTATCGCTACGATTTGGCGGGCCGTAAAGTACATGAGCGCTTCGACGGCCAAGGTCAAAGTCGCGATCTGCGCTATGAATACGACGCATCAGGCCGACAGATTGCATGGCGTGACCGGGTCACCCAGACTGGTAGTCGCAGCGAACTGGATGGCAACGGTAACCTGACCCGTATCTGGCATGATGGTATGGGCCCTTGGTTCGACCGGCGTTATGAATTTGATGGCAACAACCGTGTCACGCGGGAAAGCCATGGCGATGGACGGCTGGTGCATGCTTTCCATTATGACGGAGTAGGCAACCGGGTCGAAGACAACGATGGCGGTCGGGTAGTCCACTATCGCTATGACGCACAGAACCGGGTGGTAGCGGCACAGTGGTATGGCAGTGTCCAAGTGTCAGCGGCAGCGGCGGGTTTTACCGACCTCAACGCGCTGAGCAGCATGCTGGGGATCACCGACCACCACGCAGACAGCATACAGCTGCAAGGTGGTCAGCAGACGCTGACCCTGCCTGCCAATAGCCGGGTCACCCTGCGCAACTTGGCACAGACGCACTTGGGGGATGCCAACCTCTGGCAGCGCATCAGCATATTGGGCTGGTATCGTCCGGCAGACAACGGGCCACGCTTCAATCGGCACGGCGTTGAGATCCCGGCAACCACGACGAACACCGCGTCGATCCTGGAGCCGGTCATGGGTGAGATCGGGCCGGACAGTGAGCTGGGGGAGGGCATCGTCATCCAGTTCAACCTTACCTTACGCGACCTGGCACGGGTCCACTATGGTAACGAAGCAGGCTGGACCGAGCTGGCACAAGCCAACGGCCTGAGTGACCCGGATGCCGTACTGGCGACCGGCACACAACTCAAAGCGCCGCACCTGTGGCAGATGAGCTGGGAATATGACACCCGTGGCAACGTGACCAGCGTCAGCCAAGGGTATGGGTGGTACTACGCCAAGCGCAGCCTGAGCCAATATGACGGGGCCAACCGTAAGATCCATGGCGAAGAACAAGCGTTGGTGAAGGTCAGCTACCCGATCTCGGAATCTTTCCGTAGCCAGGACTTTGACAACCGCTGGCAGACCCGCACCAACTGGCAAGTGGGCTATGCGCTGGGCACAGAGCAACGCACCGACATGCGTTATGACAGCCAAGGCAGGCTGGCCCAGCTGACGACCCGCATCAGCGGCTCACTGCGCCCCAATACTGCCACCTACTTGGCGCTGGGCAGACGCAACCTGCAACAGACCCAGTGGATGAGTGCAGACGACAAGGACTACGTCTACAACTACCGCTATACCGCTGATGGCCGGGCGAGTGGCATCAGCGGGTATGGTCCGAAAGGCGGCAATGGATCGACGGCGTTCTACTACAACGCCAACCGCCAACTGATCCGTCAAGTACAAGGGCAGGGCGACGGCATGGAGCGTGGTGAGCAGAGCACCTTCGTATATGACAACGATGGTCATATCCTGCACAAATGGCATGACAGTGGGCGCAAAGACAGCACGGTGGAAGTCATCCACTACCTGTACGCGAATGGGCAGGCAGTGGGTGAGACAGGACAATACACCGACGGCAGCATCAAGACCCTGATCGAAGACGGTCGGTTTGCCCGTATCGAAACCCTGAATCGAGACTTCCCAAGTGGCACGGTGAGCAGCTACACCGCCAAAGGCGGGGAGAACCTGCGGCAAGTGGCAGGCAGCGTCTGGGGCAACCCGGCACTGTGGTACCTGATTGCCGACGCCAATGGACTGCGTGGCGACAGCGAACTGCAAGCCGGTCAGAAACTGACCCTGCCCCCGTTGAACCGCAGCGACACAGTCAACAGCGACAGCTTCCGGGTGTATCGCGAAGACGAGATCATCGGCAACCAGACACCGAACATCCAGACCCCGCCGCCGAAGAAGAAGTGCGGTGGGTTTGGGATGATCCTGATGATCGTCGTGGCAGTGGTGGTGACAATCTTCACCGCAGGCGCTGCATTGGCCGTGATTGCACCGGGCATGACAGCGGGGATGACCGTGATGGGGGCCGGCATGGCGGCGCTGGGCGGCTCCATGGGCTTCGCCGGCATAGCGGCTGCAGCGATAGGCGGGTTCGTAGGCTCCGTGGCAGCACAGGGTGTCGGGAAATTGACTGGCGACGTACAACACTTCAGTCTGCGCCAAGCCGTATTGTCTGGAGTGGCATCGGGCCTGGGGGCCGGGCTGAGCTGGGCAGCCAGTGCATCGGGCGCAATCAGCAGCTCCACCACGACCCTCAGCGGCGTGACCCAAGGTGCAAATACAGCCAGTCAAGGATTGGGCATGTTAGGCAGCATCGGCAACTATGCCCAGATGGCCATGAGCGCCATGGTGGGCAATGCCCTGACACAGCGTGCCGCCATCCACCTGAAACAGCAAGAGCACTTCAGCTGGCGACAAGTGGCAGTGGCCGGTGCGGCAGCCCCGATTGCCCATGCCCTGGGGCAACAGCTGGACGGGCTGTTGGGTATCGACCGTCACATCAACCCGCTACTGCAAGATGGCCTGAAGAATGGAGAGGTGTTGTCCAGACTCTCGACGCGGCTGCTAAGCAATACCCTGACCAACCTGGTGGACAGCGCAATCCAGCACAAACTGCACCAGGAACTGGATCGGCGTGGCCGGTATCAAGGGCGCTATCGGCTGGGTGACCAACTGCCAGGCGCAGTGGGAAACAGCATCACCGACGAGATCAAGGGCTATTACACAGCAGGGGCAAGGCAGACACTTGATGAGGCATCGAACCCACGTGCCAACTTGCATCCACCCGCCCAGAACCCGTTCCTGATCGACCGCGACCCGGTCAACCTGCCCCGCAACGACGTAAGCTACTACCAAGACCAGATGGCGGGTGGCAAACTGCCGCTGATCGATAACCGAGAAGGCATCGACCCCATCGACCTGATCGGAGTTGATGGTGAAAATGACTTCAACCACGCCATGCAGCTGCGAGAACGCGGGGTGGCACTGCAGGAGA
>NZ_JACHHY010000038.1 GCF_014202905.1 Chitinivorax tropicus
CGCGCCGATTGCGATGGAGCAAGGTTTGCGCTTCGCGATCCGTGAAGGTGGTCGTACTGTCGGTGCTGGCGTCGTCGCCAAGATCATCGAGTAATAAAGTTGCAGTGAAGGGCGGCTTGTGTATAATGCCGCTTCTCTCGTAGGCGAGTAGCTCAATTGGCAGAGCACCGGTCTCCAAAACCGGGGGTTGGGGGTTCGAGACCCTCCTCGCCTGCCACATAATGCCATCCGGCGGTGCCGGATGGCTTTGCACGCTTAGGCGGTTCTTGGCGTAAGATTCCGGAAAACATGGAAGTTCAAGACAGAATTAAAATTGCCGCGGCATTTGCCTTTTTGGTGCTGGGTATCGTTGGCTACTACCTGCTTGGTTCTGCATCAGGTGCATTAGGTGTGCTATCTGTTGTTGCTGGTGTCTTGTTGGCTGGTGCTGTTGCGCTGATGAGTTCGCCTGGCAAGGGCTTTGTCGAGTTTGCCAAAGAGGCGGTTGCGGAGGTCAAAAAGGTTGTATGGCCGACGCGCAAAGAGACTATCCAGCTGACAATGCTGGTTTTTGGCTTTGTGGTAGCGCTGGCGATCTTTATGTGGATTGTAGATGGTGCTTTGGCGTGGTTGTTTTATGACTTGTTCTTGGGGCGGGGCAAATAATGTCTAAGCGTTGGTATGTGGTTCATGCCTACTCTGGCTTCGAGAAGAGTGTTCAGCGCGCATTGCGTGAACGTATTGATCGATCTGGCATGGCGGATATGTTCGGTCAAATTCTCGTTCCGGTGGAAGAGGTAATGGAAGTCCGCTCTGGTCGGAAGAGCGTAGCGGAGCGAAAGTTTTTTCCTGGCTATGTGCTGGTTGAGATGGTGATGACCGATGAGACTTGGCATTTGGTGAAGAGTACGCCAAAGGTGACGGGTTTTGTCGGTGGGTCTGGTATGAAGCCAACGCCTATCACACAAAAAGAGGTGGATGCTCTCATGCAGCAGATGCAAGAGGGCGTTGAAAAGCCTAAGCCGAAGATTCAGTTTGAAATTGGCCAGTCTGTTCGTGTGACTGAGGGGCCTTTCACTGATTTTAATGGCACGGTAGAGCATGTTGATTACGACAAGAATAAGCTGCGCGTTTCTGTCGCGATTTTCGGGCGGCCCACCCCTGTGGAATTGGAATTCGGTCAAGTCGAAAAGCTTTGATTTGACATTGCTCGTTGGTTGAGTAGACCGGCGTGTTTTAACGGGGAGCAGAGGTAATCTCTGCGTTTAACCCATGTTGAGGAGTGATTAAAGTGGCTAAGAAAATCATCGGCTACATTAAGCTGCAGGTTCCTGCAGGTAAGGCGAATCCTTCGCCCCCGATTGGCCCGGCGCTGGGTCAGCGTGGTTTGAATATTATGGAATTCTGTAAGGCATTTAATGCTCAAACTCAAGGTATTGAGCCAGGTTTGCCAATTCCTGTTGTGATCACTGCTTTTGCGGATAAGAGCTTCACGTTCATCATGAAGACTCCGCCTGCGTCTATTCTCATTAAGAAGGCGGCAGGTGTACAAAAAGGTAGTTCAAAGCCTCATACCGATAAGGTTGGCAAGTTGAATCGCGCTCAGCTTGAAGAAATTGCCAAAACCAAGCAGCCTGACCTGACTGCTGCGGATATGGATGCGGCGGTTCGCACCATCGCTGGATCCGCACGTAGTATGGGTATTGAAGTGGAGGGCGTGTAAATGGCTAAGGTTTCTAAGCGTGCTCAGTTGTTGAAGGCTAAAGTGGATCGCAACAAGTTTTATGCGATTGATGAGGCCATCTCATTGGCAAAAGAGACTGCAACTGCAAAGTTTGATGAGTCGATTGATGTTGCGTTCAATCTAGGTGTGGATGCGCGTAAATCTGATCAGGTGGTGCGTGGCTCGGTTGTGTTGCCTCGTGGTACTGGTAAGACTGTCCGCGTGGCAGTTTTCTGCCAGGGCGCTGCGGTGGAAGCTGCTAAAGCAGCAGGCGCAGATATTGTTGGTTTCGATGATCTGGCAGATCAAATCAAGGGTGGTATGATGGACTTTGATGTTGTCATTGCCAGCCCAGATGCTATGCGCATTGTCGGTCAATTGGGTCAGATTCTGGGTCCCCGTGGCTTGATGCCTAACCCTAAGGTGGGTACGGTTACTCCGAATGTCGCGGAGGCGGTGAAGAATGCCAAGGCTGGTCAGGTTCAGTACCGTACCGACAAAGCTGGTATTGTAATGTGCACCATTGGCCGTGCGTCTTTTGATGCGGGTGCATTGCGCGAGAATTTCAATGCGCTGGTTGATGCCTTGCAAAAGGCAAAGCCCGCTAGTTCGAAGGGTGTATATCTGCGTAAAATCGCGGTTTCCAGTACTATGGGTATTGGTGTCCGTGTTGATACGGCCAGTTTGGTTGCTTAAGTAGTAATTGAAGCGCGATTCGGCTCGGCTGTATCGCGCTTTTTGACTTTGGGCTGTCTTGTTTTGGCAGGGCGGATTGTCAAAGACCGTAGGAGCGTCAAGCTTAATCAGAAGTATCTGTCCTACGCAGACGGTGTACCCGGAAGCAGGTTTCAATCTTATTCACGATTTTTCGTGATGTCTGATGTTCTCCTGATCAGGTCGCCGTGTCTAGAGCGCGGAAAGCTGGTTTCAGCTATCCGAATTTAACTGTAGGAGGTGGACCTTGAGTCTCAATCTTGAAGATAAAAAGGCGGTCGTAGCTGATGTGTCGGCAGTTGTTGCCAATGCCCAGACTATTGTTATCGCTGAATATCGGGGCATCGAGGTTAGCAGCATGACCAAGTTGCGCGCTAAGGCGCGCGAGCAAGGCGTGTACCTGCGTGTTCTAAAGAATACGCTGGCGCGCCGTGCGGTTGCGGATACCTCGTTTGCCGGTTTGGCTGACCAAATGGTTGGCCCGCTGGTTTACGGTATCTCTGAAGACCCGGTCGCTGCAGCCAAAGTGTTGCACGATTTTGCAAAAACGGATGACAAGATCGTCATTAAGGCTGGCGCATACGATGGCAAGGTAATGTCTACTGCTGAAGTTGCAGCATTGGCATCGATCCCAAGCCGCGAAGAGTTGCTGTCTAAGCTGCTGTTCGTTATGCAGGCACCTGTATCCGGTTTTGCTCGCGCGATGGCCGCTCTGGCCGAGAAAAAGCAAGCAGAAGCTGCTTAATCGCATATCTTTTAAAGAACAAAGTTTCAGGAGTTTTTACAAATGGCTATTACCAAAGACGATATCCTCGAAGCCGTTGGCGCGATGTCTGTTATGGAACTGAACGACTTGGTTAAGGCGTTCGAAGAGAAGTTTGGTGTTTCTGCTGCTGCCGTAGCTGTCGCTGGCCCTGCTGCTGGCCCTGCTGTTGTAGAAGAGAAGACTGAATTCGACGTGATTCTGACCGCTGCTGGCGACAACAAGGTTGGCGTGATCAAGGTTGTACGTGCAGTTACCGGTCTGGGTCTGAAAGAAGCTAAAGATCTGGTTGACGGCGCACCGAAGACTGTTAAGGAAGGCGCGAACAAGGCTGATGCTGAATCGATCAAGAAACAGCTGGAAGAGGCTGGCGCAAAGGTCGAAATCAAGTAATAGGCTTGATTGCAAGGCTGGGCTGGCGCCTGAGGCGCCGGCCTGTCGTCATTTGTAGAGCATAAAAGTCAATAGGCTGTCTTTAGCCTGTTTGCTTTTGTGTTTTAGCGCACCCAACTCGATGGAGTTACCTAATGAGCTATTCGTTCACCGAGAAAAAACGCATTCGTAAGAGTTTCGCGAAGCGGGAAAATGTGTTGGAGGTACCTTACCTTCTCGCCACCCAGATCGAGTCCTACGCGCAATTCTTGCAAACGGGCGTCCCGGTTGAAGCACGTAAAAACGTGGGCCTGCAAGCCGCATTCCAGTCCGTGTTCCCGATTGCTAGTCACTCGGGCAATGCTCGTTTGGACTTTGTACATTATTTGATGGGCGATCCGGTGTTTGATGTACCGGAATGCCAGCAGCGCGGCATTACCTTTGCTGCTCCCTTGCGCGCCAAGGTGCGCCTGACCATCCTTGACCGTGAAACGCAGAAGGTCAAGGAAGTCAAGGAGCAGGAAGTGTACATGGGTGAAATCCCGCTGATGACAACAACGGGTTCATTCGTCATCAATGGCACTGAGCGTGTGATTGTTTCCCAGCTGCATCGCTCGCCTGGCGTCTTTTTTGAACATGATCGTGGTAAGACCCACAGCTCCGGCAAGCTGTTGTTTTCCGCCCGCATCATTCCATACCGCGGTTCTTGGTTGGATTTCGAATTTGATCCAAAAGATTATCTGTACTTCCGTATTGACCGCCGCCGCAAGATGCCAGTCAGCATCCTGCTGAAGGCCCTGGGATATACACCGGAGCAGATTCTGGCGGAATTCTTCCAGTTTGACGCGTTCCATCTTGGGAATGGTGTTGAGATGGAACTTGTCCCGGAGCGCTTGAAGGGCGAGATTGCCAAGTTTGACATCGTAACGGAAGATGGTAAGACCATCGTTCAGAAAGACAAACGCGTTACGGCAAAACACATTCGCGATATCCAGACAGTTGGCTTGACCCGTATTCTGGTTCCGCATGATTTCATGGTTGGCCGGGTGTTGGCGACCAATATCGTTCATGGCGAGACTGGTGAGCTGATTGCGCGCGCCAATGATGAAATCACTGAGGATATGCTGGTCAAGTTTGACCGGGCCGGCGTCAAACAGGTCCAGGTGATCTATACAAATGATCTGGATGTGGGTGCATACATCTCTCAGACGCTGCGTACAGACGAAACCGTCGATCAGAATCAAGCGCGTATTGCCATCTATCGCATGATGCGCCCAGGCGAGCCGCCAACCGAAGAAGCGGTTGAAGCACTGTTCCAAGGTCTGTTCTTCAGCGAAGACCGGTACGACCTGTCGGCGGTTGGTCGGATGAAGTTCAATCGCCGAATTGGGCGTGATGAGCTGTTAGGCTCTGGAACCTTATCTAATGAAGATATCGTTGCGGTTATCAAGATTTTGGTTGAGCTGCGTAACGGTCGCGGTGAAATTGATGACATCGATCACCTGGGTAACCGCCGTGTGCGCTCTGTGGGCGAATTGGCTGAGAACCAGTTCCGTGCCGGGTTGGTGCGGGTTGAGCGTGCGGTCAAGGAACGCTTATCTCAAGCGGAATCCGATAACCTGATGCCACATGACCTGATCAATGCAAAACCGGTTTCTGCCGCGATCAAGGAGTTCTTCGGGTCGAGCCAGCTATCGCAGTTTATGGATCAGACCAACCCGCTGTCGGAAATTACCCATAAGCGCCGGGTTTCTGCACTCGGGCCGGGTGGTTTGACGCGTGAGCGTGCCGGCTTTGAAGTCCGTGACGTGCACCCAACTCACTATGGTCGTGTGTGCCCTATTGAAACGCCGGAAGGCCCGAACATCGGGTTGATCAACTCCTTGGCGATTTACGCGCGTACCAATGAATACGGCTTTCTTGAAACGCCTTATCGTAAGGTGATTGATAGCAAAGTCACCGACCAGATCGAGTATCTGTCCGCGATTGAAGAGGGACGTTATGTCGTCGCCCAGGCGAATGCAACGTTGGATGAGGAAGGTCGCCTGATCGATGAGCTGGTGACTTGCCGCCACCGTGGTGAAACGACGGTTTCCACGCCGGATCGTATCCAATACATGGATATTGCGCCTTCGCAGATCGTGTCGGTAGCAGCATCTCTGATTCCGTTCCTGGAGCATGACGATGCGAACCGCGCATTGATGGGTGCCAACATGCAACGCCAGGCAGTGCCATGTCTGCGTGCGGAGAAGCCTTTCGTTGGAACCGGCATCGAGCGTACTTGTGCCGTTGACTCCGGAACAGCCGTCAAGGCTTTGCGTGGTGGGCTGGTGGATTATGTCGACGCCAACCGGGTGGTGATCCGTGTCAACGATGACGAGACTAGTGCGGGCGAAGTGGGTGTGGATATCTATAACCTCACCAAATACACTCGCAGTAACCAGAACACCAATATCAACCAGCGCCCGATCGTCAAGGTTGGTGATCGTCTTGCCAAGAATGACGTCATTGCAGACGGTGCTTCAACTGATTTGGGTGAGCTGGCGCTGGGTCAGAACATGTTCGTGGCCTTTATGCCATGGAACGGTTACAACTTCGAGGATTCGATTCTGATCTCGGAGCGGGTTGTTGCGGAAGACCGTTATACCTCGATCCACATTGAAGAGTTGTCTGTCGTAGCGCGTGACACCAAGCTCGGGCCGGAAGAAATCACTCGTGATATCTCCAATCTGAGCGAGCGCATGCTTGGTCGCCTTGATGAGGCTGGTATTGTCTATATCGGCGCAGAGGTGGAGGCAGGCGATGTCTTGGTTGGTAAAGTGACACCGAAGGGTGAAACGCAGCTGACGCCTGAAGAAAAGCTGCTCCGCGCCATCTTTGGTGAGAAAGCATCTGATGTCAAAGATACGTCCTTGCGTGTGCCGACTGGCATGAGCGGAACGGTCATCGATGTTCAGGTCTTTACCCGCGAAGGGATCGAGCGTGACAGCCGTGCTCAGCAGATCATTGATGACCATCTGAAGCGCTATAAGAAGGATTTGGCAGACCAGTTCCGTATCGTTGAGAACGACGCGTTTGACCGTATTGAAAAGCTGATTCTGGGTAAAGTGGTAAACGGTGGGCCGAAGCGGATCGTCAAGGGCACTGAGCTGACCAAGGAATACCTGGATTCCATCCCTCGGCATGACTGGTTCGATATTCGTCTGTCAGACGAGGATGCCGCACGTCAGCTGGAGCTGGCTAAGGCAAGCTTGGATCAACTACGCCTGGATTTTGACGACCGCTTTGAAGAGAAGCGTAAGAAACTGACCCAGGGTGACGAATTGCCACCCGGCGTGCAGAAGATGGTCAAGGTCTATCTTGCAGTCAAGCGCCGCCTGCAACCAGGTGACAAGATGGCGGGTCGCCACGGTAACAAGGGTGTTGTATCGAAGATCGTGCCGGTTGAAGACATGCCTTACATGGCAGATGGTACGCCGATGGACATCGTATTGAACCCACTTGGCGTACCTTCGCGGATGAACATCGGTCAGATTCTTGAAGTGCATCTGGGCTGGGCGGCAAAGGGTCTGGGCAACAAGATCAACAAGATGTTGAAAGATCAGCGCGGCCTGCAGGTTGCGGAGATGCGCTCTTTCCTTGAAAAGGTGTACAACACATCAGGTCAGAATGAAGATCTGGCAAGTTTCACTGATGATGAAGTAATCGAGCTGGCTCGCAATCTTTCACGTGGCGTTCCATTCGCAACACCAGTATTCGATGGTGCCAAGGAAGCCGAGATCAAGTCCATGTTGCAGCTGGCTGATCTGCCAGAGTCCGGTCAGATCGAATTGCACGATGGACGTACTGGCGAAGCCTTTGATCGTAAAGTCACCGTAGGTTACATGCATGTATTGAAGCTGCATCACTTGGTGGATGACAAGATGCACGCCCGTTCCACAGGCCCGTACTCGCTGGTGACCCAGCAACCATTGGGAGGTAAGGCCCAGTTCGGTGGTCAGCGTTTCGGTGAGATGGAAGTGTGGGCGCTCGAAGCGTACGGTGCGTCTTATACCCTGCAGGAAATGTTGACGGTGAAGTCGGACGATGTAACAGGTCGTACCAAGGTGTATGAAAACATCGTCAAGGGTGAGCACAAGATTGATGCGGGCATGCCGGAGTCTTTCAACGTACTGGTGAAAGAAATCCGTTCGCTCGGTATCGACATCGATCTCGAACGTTACTAAGACTAAGGAATGAAGGGCGGCATACGCCGCCCCAAGGCAATCTCAGGAGTAATTGATGAAAGCATTGCTCGATCTGTTCAAACAGGTGACGCAGGAAGAAGAATTCGATGCAATCCGCATCGGCATTGCCTCGCCGGAAAAAATTCGTTCCTGGTCTTATGGCGAAGTCAAAAAACCGGAAACGATCAATTATCGTACCTTCAAGCCAGAACGTGACGGCTTGTTCTGCGCACGCATCTTTGGCCCGATCAAAGACTATGAATGCCTGTGTGGTAAGTACAAGCGCCTGAAGCATCGTGGTGTGATCTGTGAAAAGTGTGGCGTAGAAGTCACTCTGTCCAAAGTACGCCGTGAGCGCATGGGCCATATTGAGCTGGCTTCACCGGTGGCGCACATCTGGTTTTTGAAATCGTTACCCTCCCGCTTGGGGATGGTATTGGATATGACATTGCGTGATATCGAGCGCGTGTTGTATTTCGAAGCCTATGTCGTGACCGACCCAGGTATGACGCCCCTGCAGCGTGCTCAACTGCTGACAGAAGACGACTACCTCGCCAAGGTCGAAGAGTACGGCGATGAGTTCTCTGCTTCGATGGGTGCCGAAGGCGTCCGTGATCTGCTCTCGACGCTGAACATCGATCAGGAAATGGCACGCCTCAAGCACGAGCTTGAGACCACCGGTTCTGATGCCAAGATCAAGAAAATTGCCAAGCGGCTGAAGGTTCTGGAAGCTTTCCACAAATCTGGCATCAAGCCAGATTGGATGATCATGGAAGTGCTCCCTGTTCTTCCACCAGAGCTGCGCCCATTGGTTCCGCTGGATGGTGGTCGTTTCGCGACATCGGATCTGAATGACCTCTATCGTCGCGTCATCAACCGTAACAACCGGTTGAAGCGTCTGTTGGAGCTCAAAGCACCCGAGATCATCGTCCGCAATGAGAAGCGCATGCTGCAAGAAGCGGTGGATTCGCTGCTGGACAATGGCCGTCGTGGTAAAGCGATGACCGGTGCCAATAAGCGACCGTTGAAATCGCTGGCTGACATGATCAAAGGTAAGGGCGGTCGTTTCCGTCAAAACCTGTTGGGTAAGCGCGTTGACTACTCCGGGCGTTCCGTGATCGTGGTTGGCCCGCAGCTGCGTCTGCATCAGTGTGGTTTGCCGAAAAAGATGGCGTTGGAGTTGTTCAAGCCTTTCATCTTCCACAAATTGGAAGTATTGGGGCTGGCAACCACTATCAAGGCGGCGAAGCGTCTGGTTGAGCAGGAAGTGCCAGAGGTATGGGATATTCTCGAAGAGGTGATCCGTGAGCATCCGGTTCTGCTGAACCGCGCACCTACCTTGCACCGCTTGGGGATTCAGGCATTCGAGCCCGTACTGATCGAAGGTAAAGCCATTCAGCTGCATCCGCTGGTCTGCGCGGCATTTAACGCCGACTTTGACGGTGACCAGATGGCGGTTCACGTTCCATTGTCGCTGGAAGCGCAAATGGAAGCCCGCACATTGATGCTCGCATCAAATAACGTGCTGTCTCCTGCCAACGGTGAACCAATCATCGTGCCATCGCAGGATATCGTATTGGGCCTGTATTACATGACCCGCGAGCGCGTAAATGGCCCAGGTGAGGGAATGCGTTTCTCTGACACGGCTGAGGTCTATCGTGCCTATGAAACCCGTCAGGTTCACCTGAGCACAAAAATCGCGGTACGTATTCGTGAATACGAAGCCATTGGTGATGGTGAATTCGTTGAGAAATTCACCCGCTACGAAACTACTGTTGGCCGCGCATTGCTGTCGGAGATCCTGCCTAAAGGCCTGCCTTTCTCCTTCATCAATAAGGCATTGAAGAAAAAAGAAATCTCGAAACTGATCAACGCGTCGTTCCGTCGTTGCGGCCTACGTGACACCGTGATTTTTGCTGACCAATTGATGTATACCGGGTTCAGCTATGCGACACGTGGCGGTATCTCAATCTGCGTGGATGACATGCAGATCCCAACCGTGAAGCAAGACATTATCTCTGCCGCTGAGAAAGAGGTAAAAGAGATCGAGATGCAATACACCTCCGGTCTGGTGACCCAGGGTGAGCGGTATAACAAGGTCGTCGATATCTGGGGTCGTGCTGGTGACCAAGTCGCCAAGGCGATGATGGAGCAGCTTTCCAAGGAAGACGTGGTTGACCGCGAAGGTAAGACAGTACAACAAGAGTCGTTCAATGCCATCTATATGATGGCGGATTCCGGGGCCCGGGGTTCTGCAGCGCAGATCCGTCAGCTGGCTGGTATGCGGGGCTTGATGGCCAAGCCGGATGGCTCGATCATCGAAACGCCGATTACCGCAAACTTCCGTGAAGGGCTGAACGTACTCCAGTACTTCATTTCCACGCACGGTGCGCGTAAAGGTTTGGCGGATACCGCGTTGAAGACAGCGAACTCAGGTTATCTGACTCGTCGTCTGGTTGACGTGACACAGGATCTGGTCGTCATTGAAGATGACTGCGGCACCAAGAATGGCGTAGCGTTGAAAGCGGTCGTACAGGGTGGTGAAGTGATCGAAGCGCTTCGTGAACGCCTGCTTGGCCGCACGGCTGCAACGGATATCATCAATCCAGACTCTGATGAAACCATGTTTGAAGCCGGCACATTGCTGACAGAAGCCGTGGTGGAGCAGATCGAAGCAGCGGGTATCGATGAAGTCAAAGTTCGCACGCCGTTGACTTGCGAAACGCGATATGGCTTGTGTGCCAAATGCTACGGTCGTGATTTGGGGCGTGGTAAGCTGGTCAACGTCGGCGAGGCGGTAGGCGTCATTGCTGCTCAATCGATCGGTGAGCCAGGTACCCAGCTGACCATGCGTACGTTCCACATCGGTGGTGCGGCATCTCGTGCAGCTGTAGCAAGCCAGATCGAGACCAAATCAAATGGTGTCGTGCGCTTCTCCAGCCAGATGCGTTATGTTACCAATGCGAAGGGTGAGCAGATCGCCATCGCACGCTCGGGTGAAATCGTCATCACCGACGACAATGGCCGCGAGCGTGAGCGCCATAAGGTGCCATACGGTGCCACCTTATTGGCTACTGATGGTGCAGTGGTGAAAGCTGGCCAAGTGCTGGCGACATGGGACCCTCACACTCGTCCGATCATCACCGAATACGCAGGGCGTATCAAATTCGAGAACGTCGAAGAAGGCGTGACCGTTGCGAAGCAGATTGATGACGTGACCGGCTTGTCCACATTGGTGGTGATTGACCCCAAGCGCCGTGCTGGTTCACAGGCGAAAGGCTTGCGCCCCCAAGTCAAACTGCTGGATGCGGTTGGCCAGGAAGTGAAAATCGTTGGCACGGATACGCCAGTCAATATCACCTTCCAGATCGGTTGTATCATCACGGTCAAAGACGGTCAGGACGTTGGTGTCGGTGAGGTGTTGGCGCGTATTCCTCAAGAATCGTCGAAAACACGGGACATTACTGGTGGTCTGCCACGCGTTGCGGAGCTGTTTGAGGCGCGTTCACCGAAGGATGCAGGCATGCTGGCTGATATCACCGGCACGGTTTCCTTCGGTAAGGATACCAAGGGCAAGCAACGCCTGGTGCTGACCGACATGGATGGGGCCGCACACGAGTACCTGATTCCCAAGGAAAAGCACGTTCTGGTGCATGACGGCCAGGTTGTGAACCGCGGTGAATTGATTGTTGATGGTGCCGTTGATCCTCACGATATCCTGCGCCTGCAAGGGATCGAAGCCTTGGCGCGCTATATCGTTGAAGAGGTGCAGGAGGTTTACCGCTTGCAGGGTGTGAAGATCAATGATAAGCACATCGAGGTGATTGTTCGTCAGATGTTGCGTCGTGTTCATATCACCGATTCTGGCGATACCAAGTTCATTACTGGTGAACAGGTCGAGCGCGCAGAGATGCTCGAAGAAAATGATACGATGATGGCTGCGGGCAAGATCCCTGCGCAATACGACAACGTGTTGCTGGGTATTACCAAGGCATCCTTGTCAACAGACTCATTCATCTCCGCAGCATCCTTCCAGGAGACCACACGTGTCTTGACCGAAGCCGCTATCATGGGCAAGCGGGACGACCTGCGCGGCCTCAAGGAAAACGTCATTGTGGGTCGCTTGATTCCAGGTGGCACCGGCTTGGCCTACCACACCAGTCGCCGCAAGCGCGCCCGTGGTGAAGACCAGGGCAGCCGTTCCGATCTGATGGATGCGGCTTTGCATGACTAAGCTTTTGTAATTACAACACTTTGGGGGCGACAGAGCGAAAACTCTGTCGTTTTCCCATTTTCAAGCCTATGATTTGACAGGGTCTTCATAGATCAAATAGAATCTACGGCCTTTATTGTAGTGTGGCGGCAATGTTTGTCGCCTCGTTTTTTTAGGAAGAAGCAATGCCAACCATTAATCAACTTGTTCGTAAGGGCCGCCAAAGCGTGGTTTCGAAGAGCAAGGTTCCCGCGCTGGAAGCTTGCCCTCAGAAACGCGGCGTTTGCACCCGTGTTTATACCACCACTCCGAAGAAGCCGAACTCAGCGCTGCGTAAAGTGTGCAAGGTTCGCTTGACCAACGGTTTCGAAGTGATCTCTTACATCGGTGGTGAAGGCCACAACTTGCAAGAGCACTCGGTAGTGTTGATCCGTGGCGGTCGTGTCAAGGACTTGCCTGGTGTTCGTTATCACACGGTTCGTGGTAGCTTGGATACGGCTGGCGTGAAAGACCGTAAGCAATCACGTTCGAAATACGGTGCGAAGCGCCCCAAGGCGTAACGTAATCTGTGGCAGGTTTGGGCGTAGGCCTGACTGCTGAGTAAGCGGTTGCTCTAATGGGTAACCTTGAGCGAATGGTCGCTCAGCTGAATAAATTTATTGAGGTTTAAAATGCCAAGACGTAGAGAAGTACCTAAACGCGAAATTTTGCCAGATCCTAAGTTTGGTAATGTTGAGCTGGCAAAATTCATGAACGTTGTCATGCTGGATGGTAAGAAATCCGTTGCTGAAAACATCGTTTATGGAGCGCTCGAACAAATCGAGAAGAAATCGGGCAAAGATCCTGTTGCTGTATTCAGTCAAGCGCTGGGCAACGTGAAGCCTGTTGTAGAAGTAAAGAGCCGTCGCGTGGGTGGTGCTAACTATCAGGTGCCGGTTGAAGTTCGTCCGGCTCGTCGGATGGCATTGGCTATGCGTTGGTTGCGTGAAGCTGCTCGCAAGCGTGGTGAGAAGTCTATGGCATTGCGTCTCGCCGGCGAATTGTTGGATGCAGCGGAAGGTCGCGGTGGTGCTATGAAGAAACGCGACGAAGTGCACCGCATGGCGGAAGCGAACAAGGCATTCTCGCATTATCGCTTCTAAGTTCTTTGATTACTGCTTAAAAGGTTTTAGCTGTGGCACGTAAAACTCCCATCGAGCGCTACCGTAATATCGGTATTAGCGCTCACATTGACGCCGGTAAGACAACCACGACCGAGCGTATTCTGTTCTACACCGGTGTGAACCATAAGATCGGTGAAGTGCATGACGGCGCGGCCACCATGGACTGGATGGAGCAGGAGCAAGAGCGTGGTATTACCATTACTTCTGCTGCTACCACTACTTTCTGGAAAGGCATGGGGATGCAGTTCCCCGAGCACCGTATCAACATCATTGATACCCCAGGCCACGTAGACTTTACAATTGAAGTTGAGCGCTCCATGCGCGTCTTGGATGGCGCCTGCATGGTTTACTGTGCCGTGGGTGGTGTACAGCCACAGTCTGAAACCGTTTGGCGTCAGGCTAATAAATATCGCGTACCTCGCTTGGCTTTTGTAAACAAGATGGATCGCCAAGGCGCCAACTTCTTCCGTGTTGTTGAGCAGATGAAGCTGCGCTTAAAGGCTAATCCTGTGCCGATCGTCATTCCGATTGGTGCGGAAGATAGCTTTGCTGGCGTAGTCGACCTGCTTAAGATGAAGGCTATCCTGTGGGATGAGGCTTCGCAGGGCATGAAGTTCGACTATGTTGATATCCCTGCCGAGTTGCAAGCAATTGCAGAGGAATGGCGCGAGAAGATGGTTGAAGCGGCAGCAGAGGCCAACGAAGACATGATGAACAAGTACCTGGAAGAGGGTACGCTTTCTGAAGAAGAAATCATCAGCGGTCTGCGTACGCGCACCATCAATTGCGAGATCCAGCCGATGTTGTGTGGTACAGCGTTCAAGAATAAGGGCGTTCAACGTATGTTGGATGCTGTTATTGAATTGCTGCCTTCACCGGTTGATATTCCTGCAGTTAAGGGCACGGATGAAAAAGAGCAAGAGGTTGAGCGTCAAGCTTCGGATGAGGCGCCTTTCTCCGCTTTGGCCTTTAAGTTGATGAACGATCCATACGTTGGTCAGCTTACCTTCTTCCGCGTCTATTCTGGTGTGGTAACGTCTGGCGATACCGTCTACAACTCTGTTAAGAGTAAGAAAGAGCGCGTTGGGCGTATCGTGCAAATGCACGCAAACCAGCGTGAAGAGATTGAAGAGGTTCGCGCGGGCGACATCGCCGCTGCAATCGGCCTGAAAGAAGTCACCACAGGCGATACATTGTGCTCGATTGATAATGTAGTGACCCTGGAGCGCATGGAGTTCCCGGATCCTGTTATCCACGTTGCTGTTGAGCCCAAGACCAAGGCTGACCAAGAGAAAATGGGTTTGGCGTTGGGTCGTCTTGCTCGTGAAGATCCCTCTTTCCGTGTGCGTACCGACGAAGAGTCTGGCCAGACAATTATCTCGGGTATGGGTGAGTTGCACCTTGAGATCATTGTTGATCGCATGAAGCGTGAATTCGGTGTCGAGGCAAACGTTGGTGCTCCTCAGGTTGCGTACCGTGAAACTATCCGTAAGTCGATTGAGATTGAGGGTAAGCATGTCAAGCAATCCGGTGGTAAGGGTCAATATGGTCACGTCATTCTGATTCTGGAGCCGCAGCCTGAAGGCGGTGGTTACGAATTCGCCGACGAGATCAAGGGTGGGGTTATTCCTCGTGAATTCATCCCCTCTGTTGACAAGGGCATTCGCGATACATTGAATAGTGGTGTATTGGCTGGATATCCTGTCGTTGATGTTAAGGCACGCCTGATTTTCGGTTCGTACCACGATGTTGACTCGTCTCAGTTGGCATTTGAATTGGCTGCGTCGATGGCATTTAAAGATGGTATGCGCAAGGCAAATCCGGTGCTGCTGGAGCCAATGATGGCCGTTGAAGTCGAAACGCCTGAAGAATACATGGGCGACATCATGGGCGATCTGTCTTCTCGTCGCGGCATTGTCCAGGGCATGGACGATAACCCGGCTGGTGGCAAAATGATCAAGGCAGAAGTGCCTTTGGCTGCGATGTTTGGATATTCGACGACGCTGCGTTCGATGTCCCAGGGCCGTGCAACGTACTCCATGGAGTTCAAGCATTACTCTGAGGCGCCCAAGAATGTGGCAGAGGCTGTCATTGACAGCAAGAAATAATTGAATTGTAAGGATTAAGAAATGGCTAAGGAAAAGTTCGAGCGGACGAAGCCGCACGTAAACGTAGGCACGATTGGTCACGTTGACCACGGCAAGACAACGCTGACAGCTGCGATCACCACGATTCTGTC
>NZ_JACHHY010000039.1 GCF_014202905.1 Chitinivorax tropicus
GATATTTAACGCCGGAAGAATTCCGGCAGAAGTACCACCAACAGAGGACCCAGGTTGCTAATTAAAGACTGGGATACCTAACGGGGAAAGGTCAAAATTAGCCTCGGACTCTAAAGCCGACTGCTACTGAAAACGGGGGAACGTCGCGCGCAGGAAACAACGTCAATTCAGAGTAGATCACCTCAATACAAAAAGGGGCGTTAAAACGCCCCTTTCTCCTACAACCTCTAAGCTACCACTTAAAAATATGACATCGACAAAGGGAAGTTGAAAAATACAAAATTCACTTCATTACTCTTCGATAGAAGCAGCTTCAGCTTCCACAGGCCGATCCAGCAACTCGATATATGCCATTGGCGCATTATCGCCCTGCCGGAAGCCGCACTTTAGGATACGCAGATAACCGCCGTTTCGATTTGCATAGCGAGGGCCCAGTACATCGAACAACTTGACCACCACATCACGATCACGTGTGCGATCGAATGCCAAACGACGATTAGCCAAAGAAGGCTTCTTACCCAAAGTGATCAATGGCTCGGCCACACGGCGCAATTCCTTCGCCTTAGGCAGGGTTGTTTTAATCACTTCTTCTTTCAATAGTGCATTCGCAAGATTGCGCAGAAGTGCCAAACGATGGCTGCTAGTGCGGTTGAGTTTGCGATTGCTCAAACGATGACGCATTGTCGTGTCCTTTCCTTACGGTTTTTCCAAACCGACTGGCGGCCAGTTTTCCAGCTTCATTCCAAGCGTCAATCCTTTCGAGGCAAGCACTTCTTTGATTTCGTTCAAAGACTTACGGCCGAGATTAGGTGTTTTCAACAACTCGGTTTCGGTGCGCTGGATCAGGTCACCAATATAATAAATATTTTCCGCTTTCAAGCAGTTTGCCGAACGAACAGTCAACTCAAGATCGTCAACCGGGCGCAGTAAAATCGGATCGATTTGTGGTGCTCGCGGCTGCTCAACTTCAACAGTTGTACCTTTCAAATCGGCAAAGACTGACAGCTGATCTACTAAAGTACGCGCCGCAAAACGCACTGCCTCTTCCGGCTCAATCACGCCATTGGTCTCAATATCAATAACCAACTTATCAAGATCAGTACGTTGCTCGACACGAGCACTTTCGACACTGAAGGCAACGCGACGTACAGGGCTAAAGGACGCATCCAACAGGATGCTACCAATAGAACGATTTTCATCATCTTTGGCGCGCACAGTGGCAGGTACGTAGCCTCGCCCCTGCTCAACCTTGATCTCCATGTTCAACTTACCACCTGCAGAGAGATTGGCAATAACATGCTCCGGGTTGAGGATTTCCACATCGTGTGTAGTTTCGATATCAGCGGCAGTAACAATCCCCTCGCCATCCTTTTTCAAGGACAACAAAGCAGAACTGCGGTTATGCAACTTGAGTACGACGCCTTTTAGATTCAACAGAATATCGACGACATCCTCACGCACGCCATCCAGAGCTGAATACTCATGCAGCACACCATCGATTTTCACTTCTGTCGGTGCATAACCGGGCATGGATGACAACAAAACCCGACGCAGCGCATTGCCCAGCGTATGACCGTAGCCGCGCTCAAATGGCTCCATAACAACTCTCGCCTGAAACGGGGAGATGTTCTGGACGTCAACAATGCGCGGTTTCAGGAATTCAGTAGCACTGCTTTGCATAGCCCTTCCTTGTCTGGTTGCAGGTTACTTCGAGTAGAATTCAACAACGAGTTGTTCGTTGATGTCGCCCGCAAGATCAGCACGCTCAGGTACCGATTTGAACACGCCTTCCATTTTTTTCGAATCGACCTGAACCCATGAAGGAAAACCGATCTGCTCAGCTAATGCCAACGCCTCCACGATACGGACTTGCTTCTTAGCCTTTTCGCGAACAGCGACAACGTCCCCCGATTTAACTTGATAGGAAGGGATGTTCACAACATTGCCATTAACAACAATCGATTTATGGCTGACCAATTGGCGTGCTTCAGCACGAGTAGACCCATAACCCATACGATAAACCACGTTATCCAAACGGCACTCAAGCAGCTTCAACAGATTTTCGCCAGTTGAACCCTTACGACGCTCAGCTTCTGCAAAATAATTGCGGAATTGACGCTCCAAAACGCCATAAATTCGACGAATTTTTTGCTTTTCACGTAACTGCAAACCGAAGTCTGACAAACGTGGTGTTTTCTGCCCATGCTGGCCAGGAGCAGAATCCAACTTACACTTCGTATCCAATGCGCGACGAGCGCTCTTCAGAAACAGATCTGTGCCTTCACGGCGGGACAATTTACACTTCGGTCCAATATAACGAGCCACAATTCTTCTCCAATATTAAATACGACGCTTTTTAGGAGGACGGCAGCCATTATGCGGAACCGGCGTAACGTCAGAAATGCTGGTGATCTTGAAACCCAGTGCATTCAAAGCACGAACAGCGGATTCGCGACCCGGCCCTGGCCCCTTGATTCTCACCTCGAGATTCTTCACACCATACTCTTGTGCCACTTTGCCAGCTGCCTCGGCTGCAACCTGCGCAGCAAATGGTGTGGACTTACGAGAACCTTTGAAACCAGCACCGCCCGAGGTCGCCCAACTCAGGGCGTTGCCTTGGCGGTCCGTGATGGTAACGATGGTGTTATTAAAAGATGCATGAACATGGACAATGCCCTCGCTCACACTCTTTTTCACCTTTTTACGCACACGGGCAGTAGATGCTTTAGCCATTACTTATTCCTTAATGTGTGTACTACCTGATATCACTTCTTACCTGCAATTGCTTTACGCGGCCCTTTACGGGTACGCGCATTTGTCCGTGTGCGCTGACCACGGGCCGGCAACCCGCGGCGATGGCGCAAACCACGATAGCAACCCAAATCCATCAGGCGCTTAATGTTCATCGTAACTTCGCGACGCAAGTCACCTTCAACAGTAAACTTACCCACTTCGTCACGTAATTTGTCCATGTCAGCATCGCTCAGATCCTTCATTTTGGTCGTACGACCAATACCCGCCGCATCGCAAATGATTTGCGCACGAGTACGACCTACGCCATAAATGGCTGTCAAAGCGATTTCTGCATGTTGATGGTTCGGGATGTTAACCCCGGCAATACGGGCCATGAAAATACCCCAATATCAAAAAGTTGACGATTGTATCGCCAGCAATTGACTGAAGTCAATCAGCCCTGGCGTTGTTTATGGCGCGGATCCGTGCAAATCACACGTAACACGCCATTCCGACGGATCATCTTACAGTTGCGGCAGATCCGTTTCACAGAAGGTTGTACCTTCATCTTGGTTCCTTTCCTACTAAAGAACTATGCCCCATGATACAAAGCTATTTCGCTCTGAACACGATGCGCGCGCGCGACAGATCGTAAGGCGTCAACTCAACAGTCACCTTGTCACCAGGTAAGATGCGAATATAATGCATACGCATCTTACCCGAAATATGACCTAATACCACATGACCATTCTCAAGTTTCACCCGGAATGTCGCATTTGGCAGAGTTTCCAAAATCTCACCCTGCATTTGAATCGTATCTTCTTTCGCCATCTCGCGATTACTGTTTGTTTAATCAGCGAGCGGTTAAACCGCCCTTGAAGTTAGACTTCTTCAGCAGGCTCTCATATTGTTGAGACAAAATATAAGACTGCACCTGCGCCATAAAGTCCATGGTCACAACAACGATAATCAGCAATGATGTGCCCCCAAAATAGAATGGAACATTCCACTTGACGATCAAAAACTCAGGGATCAGGCAAACCAACGTGATGTACAGAGCACCAAATAAAGTAAGGCGCAGAATAATACGTTCGATATAGCGAGAAGTCTGCTCGCCCGGTCGAATACCAGGCACAAAAGCGCCACTCTTCTTTAAATTATCCGCTGTCTCCTTTGGATTAAATACCAGTGCGGTATAGAAGAAACAGAAAAAAACTATCGCAGCAGCATAAAGAAGCACATAAATAGGTTGACCAGGATGCAAGGCATCACCAACATCCTTAAGCCAACGGAGACGTTCGCTATTACCAAACCATCCAGCAATAGTTGCCGGAAATAGGATGATGCTCGAAGCAAAAATTGGCGGTATAACACCGGCCATATTCAACTTCAACGGCAAATGAGTACTTTGCCCCTGCATCACACGATTACCAACCTGCCGCTTAGCATAATTAACCAGAATCTTCCGCTGTCCGCGCTCAACAAAAACTACTAGTGCTGTTATTAGCGCCACACCAATGAACAAAAAGAGCACAAATGGAATTGACAGGGAACCTTGGTTAGCAAGCGCCAAAGTCTTCCCTATAGCAGATGGGACTCCTGCCGCTATACCAGCACAAATGATAAGAGAAATGCCATTTCCTATCCCTCGTTCTGTTATCTGCTCTCCCAGCCACATCAAAAACATGGTTCCAGTAACTAGGGTAATGATAGTTGTGAAGTAAAATTCAACTTGACCAGTAAGAACTAGGCCAGGTTGCCTATATAGCATCACCGCGATACCAAAGCTCTGAAAAGTAGCAAGTAAGACCGTACCATATCTTGTAAATTTGGTGATCTTACGCCGCCCTGCCTCACCCTCCTTCTTCAGCTGTTTCAACTGCGGAAGAATCTCTGACGCCAACTGAATAATAATTGACGCAGAAATATATGGCATTATGCCTATAGCAAAAACAGTAAAGCGACTTAGCGCACCACCGGAAAACATGTTAAACATGTCCAACAAACCGGTTTGAGATGAACTAAATAACTTTGCTAGCGCATCCGGATCAATCCCGGGAACGGGAATATGCGCGCCAATACGATACACAATAAGCGCCCCCAGCAAAAACCAGAGGCGCTTTTTGAGATCGCCAAACTTGTCTACCGAACTTTGAATCGAATTAGACACAGCATAGCCTTAATTTATTCAGCGACCGTACCACCAGCAGCTTCAATCGCCTTTCGAGCACCTGTAGTAACCAACAGCCCCCGAATTTTGATTGCACGCTCTACCTTGCCAGACATAATGACTTTTACGGTACGCGCATTTGCCGGAACGAGACCTGCTTGCAGCAATACCATTGGATCAATGTCGTCCACAGGAAGTTTAGCAAGATTAGTCAGCGTAACTTCGTGATTCAATCCCTTATTCAGAGACACAAAACCACGCTTGGGCAGACGGCGTTGCAAGGGCATCTGACCACCCTCAAAGCCAACTTTATGAAAGCCACCACTACGGGACTTCTGCCCCTTATGGCCACGTCCACAAGTTTTCCCTAAGCCACTACCGATACCACGACCGACACGGCGTTTTGCATGCTTGGCACCAATCGCAGGTGCAATAGTATTCAGCTGCATTTAACCCTCGCACTTCAACAAATAACTAATCTTGTTGATCATGCCTCGGTTCTCAGGCGTGTCAATCACTTCAACAGTTTGATTCAAACGCTTCAGCCCCAAGCCATGAGCACATGCCTTGTGAGACTCCAGGCGACCAATCAGGCTCTTAACCAAGGTAACCCTGACTTTGCTAGCATCAGCCATTTGACACCTCACCTAAAATCTCGGCCACGGTCAACCCACGCTTTGCAGCAATTTGCTCCGCAGTACGAATATTTGCCAAACCATCCAAAGTTGCACGAACAACATTATAAGGATTGGTAGACCCATGACATTTAGCTGTAATGTTATGAATACCCATCACCTCAAAAACGGCACGCATCGGGCCGCCGGCAATAATACCTGTACCTTCCGGGGCTGGCTGCATAAACACAGTAGTAGCACCATGTTTACCTACAACAGTGTGATGCAACGTACCATTCCGCAATGGTACTTTAAACAGCTTACGGCGAGCCTCATCCATTGCCTTCTGAACAGCAACAGGAACTTCCTTAGCTTTGCCTTTACCCATACCAACACCGCCATTACCGTCACCAACCACGGTCAATGCAGCGAAACCCATGATACGGCCACCCTTCACGACTTTGGTAACACGGTTAACCGTGACCATTTTCTCGCGAAGGCCGTCAGAGCGCTCTTCCAAATCGTTCTTAGCCATTTGAACCTCTAATTAGAATGCCAAGCCGTTTTCACGGGCTGCATCAGCCAATGCTTTTACACGGCCGTGATACTTGAAGCCGGAACGATCGAAAGCAACAGCTTCGATTCCTGCGGCTTTAGCCTTTTCAGCAATTCGCTTTCCAACGACTGCAGCAGCGGCAACATTCCCACCATTCGCTACGTCTTTGCGCACATCAACTTCAAGCGTGGAAGCACTAGCGAGGACTTTACCGCCGGTTTCATCAATAATCTGTGCATAGATATGCTGATTTGTGCGCATGACGCACAAACGAACCATGCCCAGCGCTGCAATGCGTGCACGGGTTTTACGTGCCCTGCGCAAGCGAGTCTGTTTCTTATCCATGGTAAAGCCTCAATTATTTCTTCTTGGTTTCTTTCAGAACCACAACCTCATCCGCATAACGAACACCTTTGCCCTTGTAGGGTTCTGGAGAACGGTAAGCACGAATTTCAGCTGCGACCTGACCAACCTGTTGTTTATCAACGCCCTTAATCAATATTTCAGTTTGAGAAGGCGTTTCCACTTTGATACCAACAGGCATTTTATGTGCAACTGGATGTGAAAAACCCAGGGTCAAATTCAGCACATCACCTTGCGCTTGAGCTCGATAACCGACACCAACCAGCGTCAATTTCCTCTCGAAGCCAGAAGAAACACCCTTAACCATATTGGCCAAGAGTGCGCGCATAGTACCAGACATGGCGCGTGATTGTTTTGCATCATTGGTTGCAGCACATTTAATTGCACCCTCTTCAACAACCACAGAAACATCAGTAGTCATCGGGCGAATCAAAGTACCCAGCGGCCCCTTTACAGAAATTTGACCATCTGTAATTTTAACTTCCACGTTGCCGGGTAGAACGATAGGATTTTTAGCTACACGAGACATTTATCACCTCATTACGCCACAACGCACAGCAATTCGCCACCAATACCAGTAGCACGCGCTTTGCGATCCGTCATAACACCCTTAGACGTGGAAACAATTGCCACACCCAAACCATTCATTACAAGTGGAATCTCTCCAACACCCTTGTAAACACGTAGACCTGGACGACTAACGCGCTCGATACGATCAATGACAGGTCGGCCATCGTAATACTTCAGTCCGATCTCCAAAGCTGATTTTCCGCTACCCAAATCAGTAACAGAAAATGCATCAATATAACCTTCATCCTTCAAAACTTTTGCTATTGCAATTTTCAATTTTGAGGACGGCATGCTAACTGCTGCCTTTGCGGAACGCTGAGCGTTACGAATACGGGTCAGCATGTCGGCGATAGGATCATGCATACTCATCTTGATCTTCCCCTATTACCAGCTTGCCTTCACAACACCCGGTATTTCACCGCGCATCGCAATTTCACGAATCTTAGTACGACCCAAACCAAACTTACGGAACGTACCACGAGCCCGCCCCGTAATCGCACAGCGATTACGCAAACGCACGGGACTTGCGTTTCTAGGCAGCTTTTGCAACTGCAGGCGAGCAGCAAATCGCTCCTCGTCAGTCAAGCCGGCATCATTAATGATTTCCAGCAACTTCTTACGCTTATCATTGAATTTCTGAACAGTTTCGCGACGCTTTTGCTCGCGATTGATCATGCAAACCTTTGCCATGTCACCCTCAGTTCTTGAAAGGGAATTTAAACGCGGCAAGCAAAGCGCGCGCTTCTTCGTCGGTCTTTGCTGTCGTGGTAATAGTGATGTTCATACCACGTAATGCATCGATCTTGTCATACTCGATTTCAGGGAAAATAATCTGCTCCCGAACACCGATATTATAATTACCACGACCATCAAATGAACGACCAGACACCCCACGGAAATCGCGAATACGGGGCATAGCAACCGTTACCAGGCGATCTAGGAATTCATACATGCGCTCGCGACGCAATGTCACCTTGCAGCCTACTGGATAATTATCGCGAATCTTAAAACCAGCAATAGACTTCTTGGACAAGGTAACAACGGGTTTTTGACCTGCAATTTTCTGCATATCTCCAACCGCAAACTCCATTACCTTCTTATCAGCAACGGCCTCACCAACACCCATATTGAGCGTTATCTTCTCAATACGAGGCACTTCCATGATCGACTTGTAACCAAACTGCTTTTGCAATTCAGGCACAACAGTATTCGTATAAAACTCTCGCAAACGAGCCATGATTACCCCTTAGGCGTCCAACAGTTCGCCGTTCGACTTGAAGAAGCGAACTTTGCGATTATCATCCAGAATGCGGAAACCAACACGATCTGCTTTCTGAGTGGCAGGATTGAAAACCGCAACATTCGAAACATCGATTGGCTTTGCAATCTCGATAATTCCACCGGCCAAACCTTTAACAGGATTCGGCTTTTGGTGCTTCTTAACCAGATTGACGCCTTCAACAACAACATGGCCTTCAGCTAAAACGTGCAAAACAACCCCACGCTTACCTTTATCTTTTCCCGCCAGGACGATGACATCGTCGCCTTTACGAATTTTACGCATCATCACTCCTTACAGAACTTCTGGCGCCAAAGAAACGATTTTCATAAACCGCTCGGTACGAAGCTCGCGAGTCACTGGCCCAAAGATACGAGTGCCAATAGGCTCCAACTTATTGTTGAGCAATACTGCGGCATTGCCATCAAACTTAATCAGAGAACCATCTGGACGACGAACACCTTTAGCCGTGCGAACAACCACAGCATTGTAAACATCGCCTTTCTTTACGCGACCACGAGGAGCAGCATCTTTGATGCTGACCTTGATAATATCGCCCACGCTTGCATAGCGGCGCTTGGAACCACCCAACACCTTGATGCACATTACAGTGCGCGCACCAGTATTGTCAGCCACTTCCAAAATGGACTGCATTTGAATCATTTTTTATCTCCAACTTAAACCGTCTTCCACCTAAACAGTGGAGAGAACCAAAACGGTTCAGTTTTGGGCCCCGCTTGGGGAAGGACGCTCTAAGGCAACACGAAAAGTGCAAGATTATAAGGGTCTTGCTCAAAAGAAACAAGACCCTTATCACTATGACCAATCAGGCCAAGCGAGCTTTTTCAATCAACTTCGTTACAACCCAGTTCTTTGTCTTGGACAAGGGTCGAGACTCAGTGATTGTCACGACATCGCCTTCGCGATATTCATTATTTTCGTCGTGCGCGTGATACTTCTTGGAACGACGAATGACCTTTCCGTAGAGCGGGTGTTTAACCTGGCGCTCAACCAAAACGGTAACTGTCTTATCCATCTTATTACTCACGACGCGACCAGTCAGCGTGCGAACAATTTTCTCGCTCATGATCAGGCAGCCTTTTTCTTCTCGGTAATGAGGGTACGGATACGAGCGATATCTCGACGTACTTGACGCAATTCGCTAGTTTTAGCGAGCTGCTGAGTTGCCAGCTGCATACGCAAGCCAAACTGCGCCTTCAACAAAGATAGCAACTCTTGCTGCAGCTCATCAACCGATTTAGAACGGAGATCTTTAGCTTTCATCACTGCCCCACTTGACGCTGTACAAAAACAGTGGCGAAAGGCAGCTTAGCAGCTGCAAGCCGGAAAGCCTCACGAGCCAACTCAACGCTTACACCATCCATCTCATACAAAACCTTACCAGGCTGAATCTCAGCCACCCAATACTCCGGCGAACCCTTACCGTTACCCATACGCACTTCTGCTGGTTTACTGGTAATTGGCTTATCTGGAAATACGCGAATCCAGATACGACCACCACGCTTAATATGCCGAGTCATTGCACGACGTGCTGCTTCAATCTGCCTTGCAGTCAGGCGACCACGCCCAACAGCCTTCAGACCAAACTCACCAAAATCCACTTTAGCACCGCGTGTCGCAATACCTGTATTACGGCCCTTTTGAACCTTACGATACTTTGTACGATTAGGCTGCAGCATTTCTGCCTCCAGACTTTCTAGCCTTCTTCTCAGTCTCTACAGGCTGAGGAGCAGGTTGCTCACCACGGCCCGTGTGCTCACCTTTATACACCCAGACCTTGATGCCAATAATCCCGTAAGTGGTTTTCGCTTCAGATGTAGCATAATCGATATCGGCACGCAGCGTATGCAGAGGAACACGCCCTTCCCGATACCACTCACTACGAGCGATCTCAATACCGTTTAAGCGACCAGAGCTCATGATCTTAATCCCCTGAGCACCCAATCGCATCGCGTTTTGCATAGCTCGCTTCATGGCACGCCGAAACATGACACGCTTTTCGAGCTGAGAAGCGATGCTATCAGCAATCAACTGTGCATCCAATTCAGGCTTACGGATCTCTTCGATGTTGATGTGAACAGGCACACCCATCATCTTCTGCAACTGAGCCTTCAGCAACTCAATGTCCTCACCCTTTTTACCAATCACCACGCCAGGACGAGCACTATGAATTGTGATACGAGCATTTTTTGCAGGACGCTCAATAATGATTCTACCAACCGCAGCGTGACCAAGTTTGGACTTCAGGAACTGGCGAACCTTGATGTCTTCATTAAGCATGTTCGCGAAATTCAGATTATTCGCGTACCACTTGGAAGACCAGTTTTTCAACACAGCCAGACGGAAACCCGTTGGATGAATTTTCTGACCCATTGTCTCTTCCTCAATCGCCGACAGTCAGCGTGATATGACACGTCTGCTTTTCAATACGGTTACCACGACCTTTTGCACGGGCTGTAAAGCGTTTTAAGCTTGGTCCCTTATCAACATAGATCGTCGCAACCTTCAGTGTATCAATGTCAGCACCTTCGTTATGTTCTGCATTGGCAATCGCAGATTCCAATACCGCACGAATAATGCGAGCACCCTTTTTAGGCGTGAATGCCAACACATTCAACGCTTGCTCAACAGATTGACCACGAACAAGATCAGCCACCAGGCGAGCTTTTTGCGCGGACAATCGAGCATTTTTCAAAACAGCAGAAACTCTCATTTCGCCACCTTATCTCTTTGCTTTCTTGTCTGCTGCATGCCCTTTAAAGGTACGTGTCAGCGAAAACTCACCCAACTTATGGCCGACCATATTCTCGTTAACATAAACAGGAACATGTTGACGGCCATTATGTACCGCAATGGTCAGCCCAACGAAATCAGGCAGAACAGTCGAACGGCGAGACCAAGTCTTGATTGGACGCTTGTCATTACTTGCCAGTGCAGCTTCGGCCTTCTTGAGCAGGTGATGGTCTACAAACGGACCCTTCTTGATAGAACGTGCCATGGCTCAATTATCCTTTATTCGAATAACGACGACGAACAATCATATTGTTCGTACGCTTGTTGCTACGTGTACGATAGCCCTTAGCTGGCGTACCCCAAGGACTAACAGGAACACGAGCTTCACCAGTACGACCCTCACCACCACCGTGCGGGTGATCAATTGGGTTCATTGCAACACCACGTACAGTCGGGCGAATACCACGCCAACGATTCGCACCAGCCTTACCAATCTTACGAAGGCTATGCTCCTCATGACCCACTTCGCCTACCGTCGCACGGCAATCAACATGAACCTTCCGGATTTCACCCGAACGCAAACGCAACTGAGCGTAACTACCCTCACGCGCCAACAACTGAACCGAAGTACCGGCCGAACGCGCCAACTGAGCACCCTTACCCGGCATCATTTCAACACAATGGACAGTTGTACCCACCGGAATATTACGCAACGGCAATGCATTTCCCGCTTTGATCGGTGCTTCGGAGCCACTCATCAACTGCGCTCCCACATCTACACCTCTGGGCGCAATGATGTAACGCCTCTCGCCGTCGGCATAGCACAACAACGCAATATGAGCCGTACGGTTGGGATCGTATTCAATACGCTCAACCTTTGCCGCGATACCATCCTTATTCCGACGGAAATCAATCACACGATAGTGGTGCTTATGCCCACCACCCTGATGACGCATAGTCACATGGCCGTTATTATTACGACCAGCTTTGCTATGCTGTTTCTCCAGCAAAGGAGCATAGGGAGCACCCTTATGTAGATTGGGCGTAACGACCTTGATTACTGCACGACGGCCAGGAGACGTCGGTTTAACTTTGATCAGTGCCATGACCTTCTCCTTTATTCCGCCGCCGCGAATTCGATCTGCTGACCAGATTTCAGGCAAACATAAGCCTTTTTCCAGTCCTTGCGACGACCAACCGTCCGGCCAAATCGCTTCTGCTTACCCTTCACATTCAAGACCTGCACGCTTTCGACCTGAACATTGAACAGCGCTTCTACGGCAGCACGAATCTCGGGCTTGGTTGCATCGATTGCAACCTTAAAAACCACTTGTTCATTTTTGTCAGCAACGAAGGTGCTTTTCTCAGAGATGATCGGTGCCAGGATCACCTGATAAAGGCGTTCTTGATTAACCGCGCTCATGCGTACATCTCCTCGATTTGCTTAACCGCACCAACGGTAACCACCACATTTTTGAAGTGAACCAGGCTTACAGGATCAACCTGAGAAGGCTCGACAACATAAACATGAGGCAGATTACGCGATGACAAATAAAGATTCTCATCAACAGAGTCAGCAATAATCAGCACATGCTCCAAACCCAACGATTTGAGCTTAGCCGCAAATTGCTTTGTCTTGGGGGAGTCAACCACAAAACTATCCAGCACCTGCAAGCGCCCTTCACGAGCCAACTGCGAATAAATTGCGGCAACACCGGCGCGGTACATCTTGCGATTTACCTTATGACTAAAATTCTCCTCTGGAGAATTCGGGAAAATCTTACCACCACCACGCCACAAAGGACTGGACGCCATACCAGCACGGGCACGACCAGTACCCTTTTGACGCCAAGGCTTGCGAGTAGACTTCGCCACTTCGCTACGGCCTTTTTGTGCGCGATTTGCGCTACGTGCATTCGCCTGATATGCAACCACAAGCTGATGCACCAAAGCCTCGTTATAGTCACGCCCAAACAAAGCATCAGACACCGCCAAACTGGAAACTGCCTGGCCCTGATCGTTAATAACCTTCAGTTCCATTATGCACCTGCCTTCACGCTCGGACGAACAACAACATCGCCACCCTTGGCGCCAGGAACAGCACCCTTCACCAGTAGCAACTGCCGCTCCACATCGACACGCACAACCTCAAGACACTGAACAGTGCGCTTGACGTTACCATATTGACCTGCCATACGCTTACCAGGGAAAACGCGACCTGGATCCTGCGCCTGACCGATGGAGCCCGGTTTATTATGAGAAACCGAGTTACCATGCGATGCACGGTTGGAACTAAAGTTGTGGCGCTTGATCACGCCAGAAAAACCTTTACCCTGGGATGTACCAGTCACATCCACCAATTGCCCAGAAGCAAAAATCTCAACAGACAATACTGAACCAGGCTTCAGCTCAGCCAACTGCTCAGCAGTCAATTGAAACTCGCGCAAACCACGACCTGCTTCAATTCCTGCTTTGGCAAAATGCCCAGCTTGCGCCTTATTGACGCGACTTGCCTTACGAGAACCGAAGGCTACCTGAACGCCGGTATAACCATCAGTCTCATCGGTTTTGACTTGAGCTACGCGATTATTGGACATATCCAGCACCGTTACTGGAATGGATGCACCATCCTCAGCAAAGATGCGGGTCATGCCAATCTTGCGACCTACAAGACCTAAACTCATGATTATTTCCTTTTACAAAAGGGCCGATTGCGATTGATCGGCAAAAAATAAAAACGGGCTCGCAACAGCGAGCCCGCTATTCTATCAAAAAATCAAGTTACTGCAACTTAATTTCTACGTCAACCCCTGCAGGCAGATCCAACTTCATCAGGGCATCAACTGTTTTATCCGTCGGATCGACAATATCCATCAAACGCAGATGCGTACGAATCTCCAGCTGATCACGCGAAGTCTTGTTGACGTGCGGCGAGCGAAGAATATCGAAACGCTGAATTCTGGTTGGCAGAGGCACGGGACCTTTAACAACCGCGCCAGTTCGTTTTGCAGTTTCAACGATTTCTGCAGCAGAACGGTCGATCAAATTGTAGTCAAATGCCTTGAGGCGGATACGGATACGTTGGCTTTGCATGGAATTTCCTAAAGAGCAGGTAAAGAACAAATGGCGCAACAATCATTGTTGCGCCATCTTGGGCATCAATTACTCGATGATCTTGGCGACGACGCCAGCACCGACAGTACGACCACCTTCACGGATCGCGAAGCGCAAACCTTGCTCCATCGCAATCGGCGCG
>NZ_JACHHY010000040.1 GCF_014202905.1 Chitinivorax tropicus
GATCTGGACTTCGTTGAATCTCGCCTTGCGCATGTGAGCTCCTATCGCCCTCCATGCTAACTAATTCTTGGTATACCGTGGTGGGGAAAGGTCACTCAATTCCGGGGGACGTCGGTGTGGACGTTGTCAATGGCCTGCATGGCGAGGTATAATCTCTAGTTGAGCTTAAGTGATTTAGGGTCTTGGTGACGGGGCCTGCGTACCTTTTCTAAAGTCGGGCAATTCAGCGGGCTTTCTGGGTGTTACGGTTGTTTTTATTGATGGACGTGGGTTTGAGTTAATTCAGATAAGAAGGCTGTTGGTGTAAGTTTAAGTGCTTTAGTAGGTAAATATTCTCTTGGATGTTGAGATGTCATAAGTTGTATTGTCAGTGGTCTTGGCTAGAAAGCTTGTATGAATTTATGGAGGGTGACGTTGGCTTCATTGTCGACACTTTTTCGTTTCGTCGAGTGGGTTTGCCATGAATTCTAATGGGTCGGCCTATTTGGACGGTATTGGGTCTGGGTGGGGGGCATTTGTTTTTTTATTGGTAATTTGATGGCGGCGAAATAAATTTATCATTGTTGTCAATTTCTGCCTTCGGTTAAAAGACTTGCCAGCTCCTGGCTGAGTATCCTCTAAGTCTTGTAGATTCTTCAGCTCTAAAATTTAGAGCCATGTTGCGGTCATATTATTTTTAAGTAGATCATCTAAGTCATGATTGCCTACAAAGGTATCGCCTTTGTCGGAAGTTCTGGTGCTTGTTTGTATTTGGTTGGGTTGGTCATGGTAGAGCAGCGGCTTCCAGTTTTGACAGGCCCGCCATTTGCTACGGGCTTGGTGCGCTTGTGTTGATAGGGGTAGGCGATATTCTTATTGTTTGCGGATTTGCCGGATATGCTTTAACTCCTGTGCGTTGGTGGTAAGGGGTGCAGCTTAAAATACGACACTCAACTTGACTCAGATGGCTTGGCTTGAGTTTCTCTAATGAGTAATACTATCAATGGATGGCCAGCCTTCTGAATTTACACTGGGATATAACACTTTTTGTAGCCGAGAATTTTATCATCTGCGGCTCAGTTTTCAGTTCCGATGTGAGGGTTTTGGTGCATTTTTATGTCATGCGGTATTGCAAAGCGATAGAATTTGATTGGTGCGGCAATGCCGACGGGTGTGCCTGGTCAGCCTAAATTTAACCGCGCTATTTCCAGGCATTATTCTTGTGATCGGCAGTTGTTTAATACCGCTAAAGCCTTGGCTACATGCAGGGATCAAAGTTACTGATTTCCGTCAATGGGATCCTGAACAGGGTCAGCTTAACATAAAAATCATGGGTTGGAGCAATGCTTGGCTGGATGCTGGTTCATATATATCCCTGCCTAAATTTGGCCAATTTATCGCTACTATTGGAAAATACCAAGGCCTGGAGGTGATTCGTCTGAAGGAGGCTTTTTTCACCCAGGCTAAATCAATAATGGATGGTGCGAGGTGCTGGTTTAACCTTTGCCCAAGTATAGCCCCATAGCTGGTACTTATAGGGAGTTCTAGTGGAAAACATTTTCTGGTGCAGACAACTCTACTCACCATCACAGATGCCTTCTTTATTGGGCCTAAGATATCCGGTGATGAGCAATGTTTCTTTTTTGCAACTTGCAAACGAGCCTGCCTTGATGATGCCGGTGGTAAATTTATATGGTTTATATAAAGCATCTGCAGCTAGGGTGTCAAGAGGGAGTTGCGCGACCTCAATTTCTTGGTTCTGTTGCTCGGCGGCAAGCTGGTGCGCTGGTTGGGGATAGGGATTTTGATGCCACAGTTTATCTCCGACAAGGTCGCAAAGCTATCAGTCGGTGTGCGGGTGAGATTCTTTCTACGGAGAGCAAGCACCGGTTTAGTATCTCCGAAGACTTTTCCCTTGGTTTTGTGTAGAAGTTGCTGAGGTCTTTAGCTGATGCAAAATTTTTCCATTTCCCCAGCTGTAATGATTGCTAGCCTGTGGATCAATCGAAACCTTTTGGTAGGGCTGGTGCACAGGGAAATAATTGGTCGTTACAAAGGCTCCACTCTTGGTATCCTCTGGTCGTTTTTCAACCCTGTGTTGATGTTGGCTGTTTACACGTTTTTCTTTAGTGTAATTTTTCAAACACGCTGGTTGGGCGGATCGGGTTCAAAAACCGAATTTGCCTTGATACTATTTGCGGGATTGCTTGTATTCAATTTCTTTGCGGAATGTATGAATCGCAGCCCTAGTTTGATACTCTCGAATGTCAACTACGTCAAAAAGATTGTGTTCCCATTAGAGTTGCTACCGATTGTCGCTATGGGTAGTGCTGGTTTTCACTTGCTAGTAAGTTTTTTTGTGTGGTTGGGTTTTTATGTGGTCATATTTGGTATTCCTCATTTAGGAGTATTGTTATTCCCGGTTGTACTTGTACCATTGGCCCTGCTGACGCTTGGGTTTACTTGGTTTCTCTCATCGTTGGGCGTCTATTTGCGCGACGTGTCTCAGGTTGTGGGGGCGCTTGTACCAGTACTTATGTTTTTGTCTCCCGTCTTCTACCCGCTGAAGAGCCTTCCGGAAGAGTTTCGCGCAGTGGTCCACCTAAGCCCTATTACGGTTGCCGTTGAGCAGACACGAGAGGTGATGTATTGGGGAGGTTCGATTGACTGGTCAGCTTGGGGGGGATATCTAGTGATTTCCTGCATTATTGCATGGTTAGGCTTCGCTTGGTTCCAAAGAACTCGAAAAGGATTTGCTGATGTCCTCTAATGAATATTCGATTCGAGTCAACGAACTTGGTAAACGTTACGAAGTCTATGCTACGCCACGTGATCGGATGAAGCAGTTCATTGTCCCAGCGCTACAGCGTCTTTCGGGTTGTCAGCCCTCATCCTATTACCAAGAGTTTTGGGCGCTTCAGGACATATCATTCGAAATCCGGAAGGGCGAAGCATTTGGTGTCGTCGGTCGAAACGGTAGTGGCAAGAGTACACTGCTGCAGCTGATAACTGGAACTCTCGCGCCAACGGTTGGTACGGTTGAAACTAACGGACGGATCGCAGCGCTTCTGGAATTAGGATCAGGGTTCAATCCCGAGTTCACAGGGCGTGAGAACGTTTACCTCAATGCTATGTTGCTTGGTATGACGCGCGAAGAAGTCGAGGTTCGTTTTGACAAAATTGCTTCTTTTGCTGATATAGGTGCTCATCTCGATCAGCCTGTAAAAACCTACTCTAGCGGCATGCTGGTTCGGCTGGCGTTTGCCGTTCAGGTTCAAATCGAACCGGATATTCTCATTGTCGATGAGGCGCTTGCAGTTGGTGATGCGCTCTTCCAAAAGCGCTGCTTCAGTCGTATTGAAAAATTGCTTTCAGATGGTGTTACGCTTCTATTTGTATCTCATGATCAGGAGTCGGTCCGGACACTGACCCATCGCGCCATTTTGCTCAAGGGGGGGCGGGCTGTGTCGATGGGAACTGCATCGCAGGTACTGTTGGCCTATCGCAAGCTTCTACACGAAGAAGAGTCTGCGTACTTCGCGCAGCTCACTTCCAAGCCGTTGAATGACGGGGCTGCATCACCCATTGGAAGTGACAAAAAAGAAAATTTGGTTGTATTAGAGTCCTCAGAATTGACAGACAAAGAGTTAGTTCAAGATACGCCACTTGGTCGCATCGACCAGCTCTCTTTTGGCGATGGGGGTATCGAGGTTACTTCCGTAAAGACCTTCAATCGTGACAATGAACCCTGCTCAGTGTTCTATCCTGGCGATGTCATTCGTATTCATGTTGAATGCGTATCCCATCTTGAAACAGATTGCATTAACGTGTCGGTACGCATTCGCAATCGCGAAGGAGTCAAAATTTATTCATGGGGAACCTTGAATCAGGACATGCAGATTCTGGCAGGCCTTCGAGAAGGTGACGTTTTCTGGAAACGACGGATTCATGTCGGAGAGCGATTTGATGTCCGGTTGGAGTGCGACTGTACTCTAGGTCCGAATTTGTATGAAATCCAAGCGGCAGTCTCCTATGAAGGTAGACCAGACTACACCGCGCAGCGTCTTCTTCACTGGAAAGACGAAGCGGCATTCTTTCAAACACTTATTCGTCAGGACGAATACTTCTTTGGCGGCCTAAGTGACTTGCGCATGGTTGCAAAATGGTGAATGTATGGATGTTGAGGGTACGATTAATTACAAATCGCTTTCAGATGCCTATTGGCAGAAGTTGGATCGTGCAGGTGAGCGCAGTGGTGATCTAACTAGAATTGCTACACTGATTTCGGAAACCTGTGGCTATGGTTCTGCGATTGACATTGGCTGCGGGGAGGGGTTTCTAGTTGCAGAGCTGCTCAGTCAAGGAATTGATGCTTTTGGTCTCGATATTTCATCTGTCGTGGTTGAGCGCGCCAACTCGTGTTGGACGAGCCGCTTTTTCGAAGGTTCGGCTTTATCAATGCCGTTCCCGGACACCAGTTTTGATGTTGTGGTGTCTACCAACTGCCTGGAATATTTGGTGCCGGCTGATGTGTCCGTGGCTTTGCGCGAGATGTTTCGCGTGTCGTCTCAATATGTTTTTTTACAGATCTCCACAACTCATGGCCTAGGCGACCATTCGTGTCGGTCAGTTGAAAATCGTTCGTGGTGGGAAGCACGTTGTTTTGAAGCGGGTTTTCGTAAGCATGCACTCTATTATCGTGTCAATCCCTACGAGTCGCTGAATCAGGATGGCGAGCAAATTCTCATACTTTTGGAGAAGGTACCGGTCGATGCTCTGCTGAACTACGACCTATCCGTGCTTGTCGAAGAACGCTTGCTCCACACAGATATGTTGAGGGAAGTTGGTAGACGAAGCGATGCACATTGCATTCGATACCATAAGGCTGCCGAATTCATCCGACCGGGAGATCGGGTGTTGGATGTCGCGTGCGGACTAGGTTATGGCAGCCATATTCTCTATACGGCCTCACAGGCAAGATCAGTGCTGGGTGTGGATCTAAGTGATTTTGGTATTGCTTATGCTAGTGCTCACTATGGGCATGCGGACAATATAAAGTTTCAGGTTGGAGATGCTCAGGTACTTGACTTCCTTCCTGATCATAGCATTGATTTTATTGCGGCGTTTGAAACGATTGAGCATGTGCCCGATCCAATTGCATATTTGTGTGAACTCAAGCGCGTGCTTAAGCCTTCTGGTCGTGTCATGGTATGCGCACCGAACAATTGGGCAGACGAGACTGGCAAGGATCCAAATCCTCACCATCTACATGTATACACATGGGAGCGCTTAGTGGCCGAATGTGGTGAGTTTTTCCTGCTTGAGAAAGGCTTCCTACAAACGGCTGGTGGAGCGATGAAGTGCCACCATGCTGACAGGAAATGGATTGTCGCGCCTGTTGACCAATCTCCGGAGGAGGACGCTGAGTGGGTGTTGCTAATGGGCATGGCGGACCCCGTTGCTGGGGAGGGCGTGTCATATGAGGAAACAGCATGGGTACTGCCGACTGCCCCGGAGTTTCACGTGTCAGCGTTTGCGCGCGATTACCTTAATCCATGGCTAGTGAAGGGTATGGTATCTATTGGGATGCGAGCGCATTCTATGCCACTGCTCATCTCCATGCAAGAACGTGTTTTGGCATCCGCGGATCCTGAGTCAGTGGATTACGGGGCTGCTCTTTGCGGGCGGGTATATGCCTATGTGGAAACTGCGGGGAGGTCGGTCGAGGCGCTGAAGGATATTGAGTCAGAAATATGGCGTTATGCGGCAATTCCCAATCCTTCACCACATCAGCTCCGCTGGCAGGTCTCACTCCTTTTTGCTGGCGGAGAGTTTGCAAGGAAGCAAGGCAGGGTTGGTGACGCCATCTCCTACTATACGGAATGCATTGGTCGGGATGTGGCTGCCTATAGTCCCCTGCTTGGTAACAAAGTAGTCGATGCTTTTTATTGGTTGGCGGTGTTGTCCTTAAGTCGCCACGAAGAGAGCTTGGCCCGAACATACCTATTACAGTCTATTTTCAAGTCACAACAATTTGTATCTGGCTCTTGGTTGAATGTTATTGGGAAATCTGAGACACCCTTGCCGTTCGGTCTTGCTGAGCTGACACAGCTACTTGATAAAGCTTCACGTGCAGCTTACATGTTGGCAATGATTGATGGAGATAGAAATAGAGGTGGTAGGCTTTTTCAAGAGTCTATGGGATTTTTTGAGAGGCAGCTGATTGATCGCGATCACCGTCTGAATGATATGAGTCAGGCAGTCAATAAGTTGTTGGCTCTGGTGGCAGAAAAGGAACAGACCTGTCGGCGCTTTGCTGATGAGGTTATACGGCAAGATGCCCATGCTCAGGTGCTGGCGCACAAAGTGGCGGCGCGTGATGCTGATGCACAGGAGTTGGCTCGACAGGTTGCGGAGAAAGATATGCGAGCACAGGAGCTTGCTCAGGAGGTGATGAAGCAGGACGCTCATGCCCAGGCACTGGCACGTAAGGTAGTGGCGCGTGATGCTGATGTACAGGAGTTGGCTCGACAGGTTGCGGAGAAAGATATGCGAGCACAGGAGCTTGCTCAGGAGGTGATGAAGCAGGACGCTCATGCCCAGGCACTGGCACGTGAGGTGGCTGCGCGTGATGGCGATGTGCAGCAGCTGTCGGGAGAGCTAGTTCTAGCCCGCGCAGAGATCGTGCGCCAACTTGAAATCATAAAAAAGCAAGATGCAATTCTTGCGTATTTCCGACCGCGTTTATGGCCAGAAATTCTACGTAGGATGCTAAGGAAAAGTTGAGCATGAGCAACATAACTAAAATAGGGATTGTTATTGTTTCCTATAACGCGTCAGAGGCGGTCAGGGTTACCTTGGCGAGCGTCAGACGTGCATACAATGCCGCCGCATTCAAATTAATATTGGTTGATAATGCGTCGGAGCAGTCGGAGCGGGTGAAAATCCAGGCGGCCATGTCGCGACACATTTCCGAAGTTGGGCCTGCTTGGCGTTACATTGAGCAGGAAAAAAACCTCGGCTTCTCAGGTGGTAACAACATAGGTATCTCAGAGTTTCTGACTGACGAAGAGATTTCTCACATCTGCTTACTCAATAGTGATGTCATCGTCACAGATCACTGGTTAGATCGTCTTCTTGCAGCGGATGCTGATATCATCAGTGCAGTTACCAATAAAGCTGATAGTGAGCAATGTGTTCCTATTGACTATCATGTAGAACTCGATGAATGTCTGGACGAGGTATCGGAGGTTATTCGGGATAAGGTTTACCATCGTATTTCCGAGTTTGCAGATCGCTGGCATGGAGCCTGGAAAGGCAACCTTGTCGAAGCTGATGTTACATTCTTCTGTGTGCTGCTGACCAAGCAAGCGTGCAGCGACATAGGCTTGCTCGACGAGGTTTTTTTTCCGGGAGGCTTCGAAGATGATGATTACTGTCTACGTGCCCGGAAGGCTGGTTATAATATCCAACTTGCACGTGATGTTTATATCCACCACTGGGGGTCAGCATCATTTGGGCAGTTGCAGTACGAGTATTTCAGCACAAGGGCTCAACGCAACAAGGAGTATCTAGAGGGCAAGCATGGGATTGTGTGGCAGCGTAGACCTGAAAAGCCCATTGTCTCATTTGCTATGGACATCCAGTTTGTCCTAATGAATAGGGATCGTATTCCCCTGCAAAAGCAATTTATCGAGCTCTATTTGGGGAAAATTACCAATCAAATCAATTATTTCGAATCTGAATTTTACAATCTGCGGAACGCACTGGCGTCCAAGACTGGTTTTGTCGTGCCTGAGACATTGGCGGGGCAGGTGAAGGCCGCAGAAATTTTTGGTGATCTGAATGCGCAATGGGACGATATTGCACAGCGTGCAAAGGTGCTGTTGACACAGGGCAACAATGGAAGCTCGATAACTGACTCTATGGTGCCTGATCTTGAACATATTGTGATAGGTATCCACGACAGAGTTGAATGCAACTTTGCCATTCATGCATTTATTACAACGTCAAATCAACCTGACAATATAGCGACGCCTGACATACCGCCACCGGTTGCTGTCGCGCCAGTATTTGCAACTCGCCCGACAACTCGCTTCGGTAAATTTCTTTGGGTCCTGCGTAGAGGGCTGGAATTTATCCTGCAATTTGATGGGATTGTTTTCTTTGGGGGGTACTTTTACCCAGAGCGCCAAAGTGACGGTTATTTCCAACGAATACAGATTGTAGATCGTATGTTTGCTAATCGTTGGCGTGTCTACGTTGAGAGTGATGAACTGCGGGGGCGTAACATTTGGTTCGACCGTCCTGAGCCGAAGGTACTGGTGTTGCGGATCATTGGCACGAAGAAACGTAGAATGCTTGTCCGCTTGTTGGCACTGGTGGCCGTTTTGCGAAGCCGGAAGATCTACTTCCACAGCGTGCTGCGAATGTATGACAATCGTTTTGGCCGCCTGCTGCACTTACCTTTCATCCGAAAGGCGGTGGATATCCATGGTGTAGTGCCAGAAGAGTTTCGGATGCACAACGATTTCTTTAGCGCTGTTTTGTATGAGAAAGAGGAGAAACTTGCTGTAGAAAAAGCAGGTATCGTGATTGTCGTAACTGATGCAATGAGACAATATTTTCAGCAGAAATTCCGTGATGCACTGAAGGCGAAGATTGTTTCTTTCCCGATATTTCCAAATTTTGTGCCGATGCTCGCGTCACGCCCTCTGGTTGATGGCAAGCCTATAGTCGTTTATGCGGGGGGGATGCACAAATGGCAACAGGTGCCAAAGATGATTGATGCAATCATCAGAACTGCAGATAGCTGTAGCCATCGCTTCTATTGCCCCGAACCGCAGTTGGTGAAAGCTATGTTGCCAACGCCGGTGTTGGATATTGTAACAGTTGAGGCGAAGACGCATGCTGAACTCCTGGTCCTCTATCCTGAGTGTCATTATGGGTTTATCCTTCGCGAAGACATCATTGTGAATCGGGCCGCATGTCCGACTAAACTTGTCGAATACCTTGCCATGGGTATCGTTCCTATTGTGGATAGCGAAGATATCGGCGACTTTAAGGCGTTAGGTATGCGTGTTATCCACCTGAATGATTTTCTCGCTGGAAGGTTGCCAGGCGAAGCGCAGCGTGCCGAAATGGCAGCACTGAATTTTGGTGTCTACGAGCGCCTGAAGGAAGTACGGCATGCTGGTGCGACAGAGATTCACACATTTCTCACATCGGACAGCAGGGCTGGGGTTTCTTCGCTTTTGGAGTGGTTTCGTCGCATACTTCCGCCGGAAACTTTGGTGGGGCGGATGGCGAGACGGATCTGGCGTACTTTCTCATCAGAAGCGCTTACATCTATGTCATCAGCCAGTGCCAACACTTTTCAGGCAAGTGTGTTAGCTGACGACAAGTCAAAATGCTTGTCACCCTGTGATATTTTAGTGCAGGTCGACAATTTCGAAGCAGGTGGACTTGAGAACGTAGTTATTGACCTGAACAATACCCTCTCACGAGCCGGTTATCGTGTGGTACTCCTGGTGCTTGGGACTCAAGGTGTGGCGGTAAAAACTGCCCTTGACTTGGGCCAAACAGTTGTCTGTTGTTCATATTCGCAGGACTCGCATGCTGCCTTGCTTGATCAGTTGCAGCCGAAATTGATACTAGCGCATTACTCGTTTAGGGGAGTTGCTTTATATCACCAGAAGGCAATCCCTTTTGTGCAGGTCGTACATAACATCTACATGTGGTTCAATGAGCACCAGCGTCGCGAATTCGCGGAGACGGCAGCTATGACTACTGCATTTGTTGCAGTATCTGATCACGTTAGAAGCTATAGTATCTCTCGTCTTGGAGTTGCACCTGAAAAGTGCACCGTAATACCCAATGGTATCGATTTTGAGCCGTTTAATACGGTGGACAGTTGTGGCGCACGTGCTCGCTTGCGCGCCAAGTATGGTATGGCCGATGATGAGTTCGTTTTCCTGGATGTCGGTGCTATCAACCATCAGAAGAACCATTTAGGGGTGGTCAAGGCATTTGAAATAGCTGCACAAGTTTGTACAAATGCGCGTTTGGTTATTCTCGGCCCATGCTATGAGCCTGTGTTGTTGCAGGAAATACTTGCTTACGTTGAAATACAGGGCCTGCAAGGCAAGGTGCTTTATTGCGAATCAGCTCCTAGTGCCCATGAGCATATGCTTATGTCAGATACGTTTGTTTCAGCGACCTTTTTTGAGGGGGGGCCGCTGACTTTACTTGAGGCAATAGCCGCAAATATACCGGTTATTATGCCGGCTGTCGGATGTGCCTCTCATTTTGTGGGGCGAAAGGGCATACAGTTGGTTGAACCCGTTTATGACATGATTCATTTCAGCGGCCAAATATGGGAGATGAAATCAACTCCGGCATTTGAGCAACGGCTTGCAGATGCGATGGTAAGCACTTGGCTGAATCCTGCGCGCCCTGACTTTTCGGCAACAGAATTGGCTATGTTTGAAAAGGGACGTGCATACGAAAGCTATATACGGTTGATTACAGAGATCATCACGAAAGGCGAATCTGTCCTAGAGGAAAATTCATCGGCCTTAGGCCTCGTCTAGGTAGCTGGCTATATGCTCGCTTCACTTTATGCCTTTGCTCGAAGCTGTTTTTGGGTTCTTCCTGCTCCGTTACGGAACCAGTTACATGGTGTTCGTCACTCTCTGGTGCGCTGGTTCCGAAATCAACCCCGTAAGGCAGTATGGAGAGTAGGGGATCTGGGTTGGCCCGAGTTTCGAGATGTTGTCTTGCATAGAGCCAACTACCGAGCGCTCATCATTTTCGAGCCCAATATGGACTGGGGTGTCTTGCTTTTCCAGCGCCCCCATCACATGGCACTTGCCTTGGGTCGTGTCGGTTGCCTTGTTATTTTCAAGACCAATGGGGATGATATAGCGGGATTTAGGCAAGTAGGTATGAATGTGTGGATCGCTAATGACCCAGCGGTAGTCAATATCCGCAATGCTGCACATGTTTTTTACAGTACTTCATTGCTGGCGGCCGCGGAAGATATTTTTGCAGCGAGCAAGCAAGGAATTGTGATTTATGAATACATCGATCATATTGATGCTTCAATATCCGGAGGGAGAAGTTCTCTCAGGCGTCTTCAGCATTTGAAGCAAGCAGCATTTGACGGTGCAGCTGACATCATTGTGTCGTCAGCGGCGGCGCTCCACAGAGAGGCAATTGCCCAGTGTGGAGAAGGGCAATGTGTCCTCATTCCAAATGGTGTGGATGTCCAGCACTATCAGGATGTGCGGCATCTGAGCGTTACACTTCCAGAGTGTTTAACTGTCTTTAAGAAAAAGCACCCCCGCATCATCGGTTATTTTGGAGCCATCGCTCCTTGGCTATGGTATGAAGTAATTGAGGAAGTGTCTGCTCTGATGTCGGATGTGGGTTTTGTATTCATTGGGCCGGACTACAGCGGCTGTGTGCCACAACTGCCGCGAAGTGCTAATACTCTCTATCTTGGTGCGGTTGACTATGCTGTTTTGCCCGCATATGCACGTCTATTTGACTTGTGCTTTATCCCATTCAGGCCAGGTGAGGTCGCGCGGTCAACTTCGCCTCTAAAATTATACGAGTATTTTGCGCTTGAGAAGCCAGTTGTTGTTACCACTGATATGAATGAATGCACCGCGTTTCCCGAGGTCTTTGCGGGCAGCAACTCGGCAGAGCTTGTTGAGGCAATTGATCGCGCTTTCGGTGTTTGTAATGACACAGTATATCGAAATCGATTGCGAGCCTTGGCTGACGTAAACGATTGGAATATCAGGGCGGCAGCATACTTAACTAAGTTGGACGAAAAATGTCAATTGACCGACTCATCTCAGATTTATCAATGAAAAAAAAAGTGCTATGTGTTGTGGGTACTCGCCCCGAGGCTGTAAAAATGGCACCGGTGATTTTGGCGTTGAGGAATGAACCCTGGGTAAATGCGCGCGTTCTAGCAACAGCCCAGCATAGGCAAATGCTGGATCAGGTCAACAAGTTTTTTGATATAGAGCCTGACATCGACCTTGACATCATGCGCCCCAATCAAGCGCTCACTACCTTGACAGCTCGGTTGTTGCTTGATCTCGATGATGTTTTGCAAGCAGAGAGGCCGGATGCAGTTTTGGTTCAAGGCGATACCACAACAGTTATGGCGGTCGCTCTTGCATGCTTTTATCACCGTATCCCCATTGGACATGTTGAGGCTGGGTTGCGTACTTGGGATATGCAAAATCCATTTCCAGAAGAAGCCAACCGGGTGATTGCAGGAAAGCTTGCCCGCTGGCATTTTGCACCGACAGAGGATTCCAGGCAGAATTTACTCAAGGAGGGTGTCCCTGATTCTGAAATCATCGTGACTGGGAATACTGTTATTGATGCATTGTTGATGACAGCGGCAAGGGACTTGGTGCTTCCCATTTCGCTTGATCCCTCCAAGCGATTGGTGTTGGTCACATCCCACCGGCGGGAGAATTTCGGGGAGCCATTCCACAGTATTTGTCGTGCACTACGTACTCTCGCTCAAAATAATCCCTCAGTACAGTTTCTTTATCCGGTGCATCCAAATCCCAATGTTAAGAATGTGGCATACGAGTTCTTATCTGAGTTGCCCAACTTTACGCTGTGTGAACCACTGGACTACGCACCATTTATTGCCGCTATGAAGCGCGCTTACATCATTCTGACTGATTCGGGTGGTGTACAGGAGGAAGCTCCAGCTCTTGGTAAGCCGGTGCTGGTATTACGTGACGAGACCGAGCGACCGGAAGCTGTTGAACAAGGTGTAGTCAAGTTGGTTGGACCCAATTACGAGCGCATTGTTGAGGAGGCACAACGCTTGCTTGATGATGAGGCTACTTACGAGGCCATGGCGAGAGGTGTCTCACCCTATGGCGATGGGCATGCGGCGGAACGTATCGTGAAAACACTCCGTGAGTATTTTGCCTGATGCGTCTTGTGTATCTGTCGCCTGTAACTTGGGAGAGTTTTGCTCAACGGCCACATAAATTTGTGGAGTGGTTTCATGGCCGTACCGGTGGGTCGGTATTGTGGGTTGATCCTTATCCCACTCGCTTTCCAAGTTGGAGGGATCTTTGCCGCTCAGGTTTTTCTGCTTCCACCAACCCGAGCGGCAGTTTTCCCCCGTGGCTCACGGTACTGAAGCCGGGTGGTCTTCCCATTGAGCCGATATTGGGCTCTGGCTATATAAATGGACTCATGTGGCGGCGCCACTTGTACCAAATTGACAACTATGCAGAAGACAGCAGCACCTTGCTGGCCGTTGGAAAACCCTCGGTTCTTGCGTTACAACTTCTAAAACGCTTGCCGCATTGCCTATCTCTGTATGACGCAATGGATGACTTTCCTGCGTTCTATACAGGCCTCTCTCGCTTTGCCTTAATTCGGAGGGAGCGTGAAATTGCATCGCGAGTAAACATCATCTTGGCATCGAGTTCAGAACTCAAATCTCGGTGGGTGAATGTTCATAGTGATGTGCGCTTGGTGCATAACGGGCTGGATTTAATGGCGGTTCAGCGGGTGGGGCCGACGATGACATCTTCCCCCCAAAAAGTCTTCGGCTATGTTGGAACGATAGCCTCCTGGTTTGACTGGGGTTGGGTGTGTGCCTTGGCAGCAGCTAGGCCAAACGATGAAATTCGCCTGATCGGCCCTGTGTTTGAGCGACCGCTTGGCAAGTTGCCTGCTAATATCAACTTGTTGCCTGCTTGTGATCACGTAACTGCATTGAAGGCCATGAAGCAATTCCATGTTGGATTGATTCCTTTCAGGAAAAACGCACTTACTGCCTCTGTGGATCCAATCAAATACTATGAGTACCGTGCACTCGGTTTGCCTGTAATCTCAACAGATTTTGGTGAAATGAGCCTAAGGACATGCGTACGCGGGGTGTTTATCACTCATTCAGCGCATGATGTCTCTGGTGTAGCTGACGCCGCAATTCAATTTGGTAGAGATGTGGGCGATGCGAGCGCATTTGCAGTACAAAACACATGGGAGGCGCGCTTTGATGCTGCTGAACTTTTCTCACAATTATGATTTGATCGTGGCTGAAGGTGATATTAGGTTAGGTGTCAGGTTCCGCAAGATCATAAGATTTTCTGTTAAACAACGCAGCTCGCTCGGCATACTGACCTTTCCCCGTTAGGTATCCCAGTCTTTAATTAGCAACCTGGGTCCTCTGTTGGTGGTACTTCTGCCGGAATTCTTCCGGCGTTAAATA
>NZ_JACHHY010000041.1 GCF_014202905.1 Chitinivorax tropicus
ATGCACCCGATCGCGCCCCGTGCGGCAATCGCCTCATGGCACGCCTTGGTATCGAAAGCCCCATCGCCGCTCACGCAGCCTATCGGCTAATCAGCTGGGACTTGCGTCAATAGCGAAGGTAGCATTTGCGCATCGCCCTGGCGGTTATCTGTCACCTCGATGGCGCGGATCTGTAGGGTTTCCGCATCAATGCCCAGATGCACCTTGCGCCACTGCCGGCAATATTCCGCGCCATGTTGCTTGGTTTTCCACTCACCTTCGCCCAGCATCTTGATACCTGTGCTATCCACCAGCAGATGCAGCGTGCCAGAGCTTTTCTGGTAGGGAATCTTGACCTGCAGCGTCTGTTGCCGCCTGGAGAGCATGCTGTAATCTGGGACGCCCCAGTCCAGACCCGCCAACTGAATCAGGCTTTGGATGAAGCCGATAGTCTGCCGCAGCGCCAGTCCAAACAGGTTCTTAATGGTCAGGCAGAATGGAATGGCGGCATCGCTATAGGTCTGCGTCCGTCCGCGCGTGCCCTGAGGAGTTCCCCGCCATGACATGCTCGTGTCCAGCCAGACGGACAGGGAGCCGCGTTGGATCAGGGCTTGGTTGTAGGCTTGCCAGTTGATCGTGCGGTAACGTTTCGGAGCGGGCTTGGTCATGCCACTATCTTGCCAAGCCACGCTGAGGGAGGGTTTGTGCAACAGCGCCCAGTAGACCTGATAATCTTGCGGGACTTACAATTGGTTTATTTTGGAAAATTTTGATTCGATGGAAATCTCTCACAATCGCACTTACCAAATTTATAAAGCCCGGGGCGCGACGTCATGAAAAAGGTCGCTATCTTACAGTCCAACTACATACCGTGGAAGGGTTACTTTGACATGATTGCAGCTGTCGATGAATTTATTCTCTACGACGATATGCAGTACACCCGACGGGACTGGAGAAACCGTAATCAGATCAAAACGCCCCAAGGAGTTCAGTGGTTAACAGTCCCCGTTCTTGTGAAGGGTAAATACCATCAAAAGATCTGCGAGACGGAGATTGATGGCAGCGAGTGGGCCTCCGTGCATTGGAAATCTCTTGTTCAAAACTACCGCCGGTCCTCACATTTTAAAGCGATCGCGGTTTGGCTTGAGCCACTCTATGTTGCTGAAGGTTACTCTCATATTTCTCAGTTAAATCGGAGGTTCATTGAGGCTATTTGCAATTATTTGGGAATTCATACACACATCACAAACTCTTGGGACTATCAACAAGTAGAAGGTAAGACCGAGCGACTTGCCAATCTATGTGTGCAAGCAGGTGGAACCGAATACGTGTCAGGCCCGGCAGCCAAGGACTATGTTTCTGAAAAGGTTTTCTCGGATTTGGGGATTAAGCTGACATGGTTCGACTACGCCGGATACCCAGCATATCCTCAGCTTTGGGGGGACTTTACCCATGGTGTTACCATCCTCGATCTTTTGTTTAATTGTGGCAAAGACAGTATTCGCTATATGAGGTATGTGACATGAAGCTTTCAATTGTTGCGACGCTGTATCAATCTGCCCCTTATATCGGTGAGTTCTATGCACGGGCAAGTGACGCCGCAAGCCAACTGGTTGGTGGCGACTATGAGATTGTTTTCGTAAATGATGGATCGGCAGACAATAGTTTGGACTTGGCCATTAGGCTTACGGAGCAGGATTCACACGTTGTTGTAGTTGATTTGTCGCGCAACTTTGGTCATCACAAGGCTATGATGACGGGGCTGGCATACGCAAAGGCGGAACGGATTTTCTTGATTGATAGCGACTTGGAGGAGGAGCCTGAGTGGCTCGGGGTCTTTGCTCAAAAGATGGATCTACAAATCTGTGATGTCGTGTATGGAGTCCAGGAACGCAGAAAAGGTGGCTTGTTTGAACGTTGGAGTGGCCAATGGTTCTATCGCAGCTTCAATGTACTGACAGGCCTTGCATTGCCTGAAAATATCGTTACGGCTCGTCTGATGACTCGTCGGTACGTTAATGCCTTGCTAAGTCATGAAGAGCGAGAGGTTTTTATGGCAGGCCTATGGCATATCACCGGGTTTGACCAGTGTCCTCAGGTAATTAAGAAGCACAATACGAGCGAGACCACATACACATTCCGCAGAAAGATGTCGTTGCTAGTCAACTCGGTGACGTCATTTAGTAACGCCCCTCTGGTCAGCATTTTTTACATCGGCGTGTTGATCTCGTTATTTGCGCTAACCTACATCGCGTATCTGGTTACGCACTGGCTCTTCCTTGCGAAACCTCTGAGCGGATGGACTTCAGTTATGGCCTCTATTTGGCTTCTTGGAGGCATGGTCATCTCTTTTATCGGTGTAGTGGGTATCTACCTTTCCAAAATATTCTCCGAGACTAAGCAGCGACCCTATACCATAGTGAGGCAGATTTATGCAAAACAACCAGACTAAACTGCTCAACGAGGTTGCAACGTATTACGCTGATAAACTTGCGGAACATGGTGATACGCCTCGCGGGGTGGACTGGAATGGTGAAGAAAGCCAGATGATCAGGTTTGCACAATTGTGCAAAATCATTGACTCGAAGACGCCCAATTATTCTCTGAACGATCTGGGTTGCGGCTACGGCGCCTTGCTCGATTATCTGCGAGATAAGCACCCAGCCTATTCATATCTTGGAGTCGATGTTTCCCATGAAATGATCAAGGCTGCAGAGCAACGGTATGCTGCCGTCAATCAAGTTCGTTTCATCACCTCGGCTGAGCCAGACCTACCGGCTGACTACTGCGTGGCCAGTGGTATCTTTAATGTGCGTATGGAACGAACAGACGCTGAGTGGTTTGACTATCTGCAGGCCACATTGGACATTCTTGATCGCAACAGTAGGTATGGATTTTCTTTCAACTGTTTGACCTCATACTCAGACGAAGACAAAAGGCGGGACTATCTTTATTACGCAGACCCGTGCCGTTTATTTGATTTGTGCAAGCACCGTTATTCCCGTCAGGTCGCATTGCTTCATGACTATGGGCTTTATGAGTTTACGATTCTGGTGAGGAAGATTCTATGAAAAATCCGCTTGTAATTTTTGGCTCTGGCGATATCGCCCAACTCGCACATTACTACTTCAGTTCAGATTCCAACTACGAGGTCGTTGCCTTCACGGTAGATGCGGACTACATCAAGGAGTCTGAGTTTTGCGGATTGCCAGTTGTCGCGTTTGAGGATGTCGCTAAAAACTATCCACCCGATTCTTATGATTTTTTTGTTGCACTGAGTTACTCGAAACTGAATGCTGTCCGTAAAGAAAAGTATCTCGCCGCAAAGGAGATTGGCTACAAACTGGTGAGCTTTATCAGCTCACGTGCAACCGTGCTCAATGAAGGAAGAATCGGCGAAAACTGTTTCATTTTTGAAGACAACACTATTCAGCCATTCGTCACGATAGGCAACAACGTTACTTTGTGGAGTGGTAACCATATCGGCCACCATTCGGTAATTCATGATCACACCTTCATTGCATCGCATGTGGTTGTCTCTGGTGGGGTAGAAATTGGCGAACAGTGTTTCATCGGGGTGAACGCGACATTGCGTGATCACATCAAAATCGGGGATAGATGTGTTGTCGGCGCTGGAGCGTTACTGCTCGCAGATGCAGCGTCTGAAGGTCTCTATATTGGTACCGCTACCAAGCGATCAGAGCTGCCTAGTACAAGGTTGAGGGGCATATGAAGCACTGCTGGAGAAAACTTGGGCAGGTCTATTGTCCACCAGGCCATAAAGAATGGATGCATTCTCATGCTGCTGTGCCTATTGCAGAGCATGTTAGAGGGAATCTGTTTAAGATATATTTCAGCTCAAGGAATAAAAATAATCAAAGTTTTACTGGGTATCTATTTATAGATATAACCCGGCCACAAGAAATTCTCGAGTTGTCAGATAACCCGGTGATCAGCCCTGGTGCTTTAGGTGAGTTCGACGATAGTGGAGCGATGGCCACTTGGCTTGCCCACCACAATGGTAGGCGATTTCTTTACTACATCGGATGGAATTTGGGTGTGACGGTGCCATTTAGAAATTCCATCGGTCTATCTATAAGCGAGCATGGTGGGGAATTCAAAAGGTATGCTCCAGGTCCAGTTGTTGATCGTTCGATGACTGAACCTCACTTTGTTGCCAGTTGCTGTGTATTGCCTGATCAAGACAAATGGCGCATGTGGTATCTCTCTTGCACCGGCTGGAGAGTACGGAACGGAAAGCCTGAGCATCGGTATCACATTAAGTATGCCGAATCAATCGATGGGGTCGCATGGAGGCGAGAGGGCGTTGTCGCGATAGACTACTCTGATGACCTGGAATATGCCATTTCGAGACCATCTGTTATTCGAGATAAGGACTGCTGGAGAATGTGGTTTTCTCATAGAGGTTCTGCATATCGAATTGGTTATGCTGAGTCGCTAGATGGTATCCACTGGATAAGGTTAGATGCCGAATGTCAAATTGATGTTTCGGAATCCGGCTGGGATTCTGAAATGATTGAGTATCCTTTTGTCTTTGACCATGATGGTGCTCGATATATGCTTTACAACGGCAATGGTTACGGGGAAACAGGGTTTGGTTTGGCTATTCTCGAGTGTTGCTCATGAGCCGCTATTTTGACTATCTATATATCTTTGCTACTCTGGGCTTCACAGTCTACGGGCAGCTAATTCTCAAATGGCGAATTGCGCAGTTTGGTCCGCTACCCGCAGAGTTGGTAGATAAGCTCAAATTCCTTCTCGGGCTTCTCTTCGATCCAGCGATATTTTCAGGTTTCGCTGCTGCATTTCTGGCATCTCTTGCATGGATGGCTGCTATGACGAAATTTGATTTGAGTCATGCTTACCCCTTCATGAGCCTCAATTTCGTCGTGGTTTTGCTGTTAAGTGGCTGGCTTTTGAGTGAACCCATGACTATGCAAAAATCACTAGGGGTTGGATTGATTGTGCTTGGTACAGTGGTAGCGGCTCGTGGTTAGTTCAGCCTTAGCAAATTTCCTTCGCAGAAATTCTGATCTTGCTCTGGATTTTTGTGTTTCTGCATCTTTTGTCCTTGCCCTCTGTCTCTTCTTTGAGCCACGGTGGGAGACCAATGATGATGTCGGAATGTCCATGGTTGCCCACGGCTATGGCATTGCCACGGTTGGCATGCCGAATCTGATTTTTTCTAATGTTCTTTGGGGTTATTTGGTCCGGACGATCCCACAAATAAGTGGTGTATGGGGTTATTCCATAGCAACCATTGGGGTGCTCATTATTATAGGGGCGGTAATTATCCACGCATTGCGAAAGCTATCTTTTGGATGGCTGATGTCTCTATCTATTGTGATTCTCTTGTTGGTGCGACCTGTTCTTTTTCCACAATTCACGATCAATGCCGGCTTGCTCACTCTTGGGGCTGTTATTTGTTGGAATTTTTATAGTCGGCAGAAAAGCATGCAGGCACTTGTTATTGGGTGTCTTCTAGCTTTCTCTGGGTATCTCGTTCGTAGTCACGAGTTTTTGCTTGTCCTACTCATAGCATCACCCTTACTGCCGTGGAGTAAATTGGCTAAAGATCGCGCTGGGCAAGTATCTATAATTGCTCTTTTGCTGGCGATTGGCGCGGCCTCTTTTGTTGATCACAAAGCATATCAAAGCGATGCTTGGCAGTCTTTTAATGCATTGAACCCTGCTCGCGCACTGATAACTGATTTTGGCGCGGACACTCAACTGAAGAATCATCCAGAAATTCTTGCTCGACATGGCTACTCAGCGAATGATATCAACCTTATACGTTCGTGGTTCTTTGTTGACGAAAATATTGCAAATCCTCATGCATTGAACGCTATGCTTATGGAAATTGGGCCTCTACCAGCTCAAAGTAACGCACTAAATAACGGTTGGATAGGGATCAAAACGTTTGCTAACCCGGTTTTACTTCCTGGCTTCTTAATGGCGTTCTTCCTGTTGCTGTTGATGCCAAATCGTAAATTATTCATGACATGGGCTCTTTGCCTTGCTGCTTTTTTTGCGCTAGGCATTATGGGACGTCCAGGTGTCTTACGAGTCTACATTCCTGTCGTTTCTTTACTCCTAATGGCCCCTATCTTGGTACCTGGTACTTGGTACCTAGTGCCGAGACAGGGCCTTCTACGCTGGCACTTGGTGCAAGGTGCGATAGTTGTCGCTGCATTTTTTAACACCACCACCGTGTTTTCGGAATCGAGATCTGCTCAGCTGGTTGCCGAAAGGATGCGAAAGGACTTGCAGGGCCTTTCTAATGACGTTGTAGTAGTTTGGGGTGGGTTATTCCCTTATGAAGCTGTATATCCGGTCATAAGAAAATTTCATACCGCACAGGCATATAGGCTTTACCCATTAGGTGTTTTCACGCATGCGCCATTCTCGGTCGCCTATAGAGAGCAAGTTGCGGGGCGGGGCATGATAGATCGGCTAACCTCCCAAAGAGGGATTCCAATAGTTGCCGATAAACAACGCTTTGACCTTCTAACTATCTATTGCAAAGAACGTTTGGATGGTGTTTTACATGAGCTTGCTACTCAAGAATATGGACAGGTAGACGTTAGCTGGCGCAGATGTGAAAACAAGGTGGCTCAATGACGATGACCCGAGAAGCATGAAGAAAGATGTTTGAGAGAGTATGAAAAAGATGAATAATCGCATTCCATTCAACTGGCCTCACATGACAGGGAAGGAGTTGTATTACATCGCTGAAGCGCACTTCAACGGTAGTTTGGCAGGCGATGGGCCTTTTACCAAGCGTTGCCACGCCTGGTTGGAAGAGCGGACCGGATGCAATAAGGGCTTGCTTACTCACTCCTGCACAGCGGCACTCGAGATGGCTGCTCTATTGCTGGATATTCAGCCCGGTGACGAGATCATCATGCCGTCGTACACCTTTGTATCTACAGCCAATGCCTTTGTGCTTCGCGGTGGGATCCCGGTGTTTGTCGATATTAGAGAAGATACGCTGAATTTGGACGAACGGCTGATTGAGTCCGCCATTACGCCGCGTACCCGTGCTATTGCTCCCGTTCATTACGCGGGAGTGGCTTGCGAGATGGATACGATCATGACCATCGCTCGACAGCATGGATTGAAAGTCGTTGAGGATGCAGCTCAGGGGGTGATGTCAACCTACAAAGGGCGTGCACTGGGCAGTATTGGTGACTTGGGGGCGTACAGTTTCCACGAAACAAAGAACGTAATCTCGGGGGAAGGGGGCGCGTTGCTCGTCAATAGCCCGGACCTGAGCCTTCGTGCAGAGATCATTCGTGAGAAAGGGACCGACCGCAGCCGGTTTTTCAGGGGAGAAGTGGATAAGTACACTTGGCAAGAGGTGGGTTCGTCGTTCCTGCCAGGGGAGCTTATTGCTGCTTTTCTTTGGGCGCAACTTGAAGAAGCGGATCGAATAACTAGAGAAAGGCTGGCTTGTTGGCAGCGTTATCACGAGCTATTGGCACCTTTGGAAGCCACGGGGATACTGAGGCGCCCAATTGTTCCGGATGACTGTGAGCACAATGCTCACATGTACTATGTACTTTTGGCGCAGGATATCGACCGTCAGAAGGTCCTTGATTCCTTTAAGCGCAATGAAATCTGGTCAGTTTTCCACTACGTACCGCTTCACTCCTCTCCTGCATGTAAGCGTTATGGTCGGCTGCATGGCGATTTGGATGTCACGAATCAACAGTCTGAAAGGTTGGTTCGCTTACCGCTTTGGGTTGGCTTGTCAGATGAGCAGCAATGTCGGGTCGTTGATGTGTTGAGCGAAGCTGTTGCCTGAGCTTTATAGCTCGAAAAATTAAGGATTCTGTTGTGACTCAGCTAGAAACTAATTGCCAGCATTTCTTTGGTGAAGATCCACATTTACCAACAGCTGTCGTTGTTTTAATGGTAATTTTTGCAGCAGTGATACCGCGCTTGATGCTCGTTGGAGGTCTGCCGGCTACGGATGAAGGTGTGTTTGCATATTTTGCTCAGATTGTACACGCGAGTCTCTCTGCCGGCAAAGGCTTGCCCGACACGGGACCGCTCATGCTTTATCCTTTGTTACTTAACTGGGTTTTTGCCTTTGATACCAATCCTTTGATCGCACTGCGCCTGATCGATATGCTGGTTGCCGTGGCGGCAGGCTATGCGTTTTACCGGGTGATGGAGGTTGAAAGCGGCAGTCAGCTTGGGGCGATCCTCATAAGCTTGATATTCCTCTTTACAATGAATCAGGCGATTTTCATACAGTATGGATTTAAGAACAGTATATTTGCTGCATATGTGCCCCTGTTCTCCGCCCTGTGGCTAGGCCTTACTGCACCTGTTGGTATATGCGCCCGTCGCTGGATAACTATTGGTGCGTTGCTATCTGTCTCGGTACTGCTTCGGGAAACATTCTTACCACTGATTGTAGTGGGTGCTCTTGCCGTGCTACTACAACGCGGCTTTCGCTCCCTTTACCATTTGATAGTTGGTGGTATTGGTGCCGGTTTGCTTATTGCGGGCGTTATTATTACTGCTCGAGGTGGTATCGCGTCATTATTAGAAAGCTACCGTGATGCCGCAAAAATCTATGCAGCCATGGCAGATAAGCGTACTGAGTTGTTTTTTGGCTCTGGCGCACAGTTCGTGCAAGAAGCAAATATCGCGCTCGTCATTGCAGTCGTTGGATTTATCGTTGTGCTGGTTCGAAGCCTTGGCAAGAGTAGTGCCACAAGTTTGCCAAAGTTAGGTTTTTGGCTCGCAGCCACTCTGGTCCCTCTTATTGAGCCTGCTTCCAAAATAGGCTTTCCCTATCACTTCAGTGTCTGCCTCCCAGGTTTAGCTGGCCTCGCAGCCTTGGGGTGGCGTAATATCTGTGATGGTAGCCGCTTGCACCTTGCTTGCAGTGCCATATTAATAGCCATGCTTTCGATGCTTATTCCTCGTGCCATAGGGCTTTGGGGAAATTGGCCACAATCCAAAGAGGTGCTAGCGAGCTTTCAAACCGGCCATTGGCCGGAGATTTTGACTGATAAGTCTAACTACCTGATGGCTGCCGCAGTCATTCGTCAGATCGCACCTTCCGGTGGGACAGTTGCTGTCAGTGGTTATATGTATGCTCTGTACCCACTCACTGGTTTGTTACCACCAAAGCCTGAAGTGGCAAATTTGACCAATGCAATTATAGACTTGGATCTGTCCGAACCCCGTTTTCGAGAAGTTCTGCTTCGCTGTCCGCCTGATATTGTGATGACCACAAGCCGGACGGACTGGCCTGGGAGTTCGGAAATTCTTAATGCTGTGCGTAATACAGGCATTTATGAAGAGGTTACTGAGATTCCTACGACCAATAATAGATCCTATGGTGGTTTTGGAGGTTTTATCTTTCGTGTCACAAAACAGCGTCCCTGCGAGAGGTAGTGGGAAAAGTGGTTTACCCCCGTCAGTCGTACTGAACCACCCCGGGTTTTGAGGAGGGAGTTTGGTTAAATGCCTCAGCCAATTTGAACCGACCCGGGTTTGATGCGACGTCCCCCGGAATTGAGTAGCGCCTGACTTTAGAGTCCACTCCCAAGCGACAGGAGATTGGACATGAAGAAACGTTTCAGTGAAGAACAAATCATTGG